>JBEILV010000048.1:0-17628 GCA_040379105.1 Flavobacterium sp. | reverse complement strand
GGAACCATTCCAGCATCGCGTAAGGCTTTTGTTGCTTTTTTGCCTACGCTTTCTCTTTCTGATCCTTTAATCGTAATCGATTTCATTGTAAAAATATATAGTTAATAAATAAAAAAATTCTACATTAAAAATTTTCCACTGATGGAATTGTTGTGTTGTACCATGTGCATTACTTCAGCAAAAAGTGGGGCACAACTCACCACTCTAATTTTTGAAGACGTATGATGCAACGGAATAGAATCGGTCACAATCAATTCGCTCAACTGTGATTTTTCAATCTTTTCGTAAGCACCACCAGACAAAATAGGATGCGTACATATAGCTCTCACGCTCAAAGCGCCTTTTTCTATCATCAAATCGGCAGCTTTCGTTAGTGTTCCGCCTGTGTCAATCATATCGTCCACCAAAACAACATTTCTGCCTTTTACCTCGCCAATCAATTCCATGGTGTCGATAACGTTGGCAATTTTGCGTTGTTTGTAGCAAATCACCACATCTGATTCTAAAAATTTAGAATAGGCATAAGCTCTTTTTGAACCTCCCATGTCGGGCGATGCAATGGTTAAATCGCTTAGATTTAAACTTTTCAAATAGGGCAGAAAAATAGTTGAAGCAAACAAATGATCTACTGGTTTTTCAAAAAATCCTTGAATTTGATCAGCATGCAAATCCATTGTCATGATGCGAGTTGCGCCTGCGGTTTCCAACAATTTGGCAACTAACTTCGCTCCAATCGGCACACGAGGTTTGTCTTTTCTGTCTTGTCTTGCCCAACCAAAATAGGGTATTACTGGAGTGATGTGGCGAGCAGAAGC
Source organism: Flavobacterium sp. (assembly GCA_040379105.1). GTDB lineage: Bacteria > Bacteroidota > Bacteroidia > Flavobacteriales > Flavobacteriaceae > Flavobacterium. The sequence goes on along the minus strand of JBEILV010000048.1, from coordinate 16,813 downwards.
TCTTTTAGCCGCATCAATCATCAACAATAGCTCCATTAAATTATCAGCATTTGGAAAAGTGGAACATACAATAAAAACGCGTAAACCACGGATTGACTCTTCATAAGAAGGTTGAAATTCTCCGTCGCTATACTTCGAGAACGTTACTTTACCTAAAGGAATGCCATAGCTTTGGGCTATTTTCTCAGCCAAATAGGTGCTGTTGGTACAGGCAAATATTTTTGCTTCAGGTTCGTTGTGAGACATTGTAAATAATTGTTTAGTAGTTAGTTGTGTGTTGCAAAATGAATTGCGGTGCAAATGTACTAATTTATATGAGGTTTAAAAGAAATTTTTTGCGATTTTTATTCTTTATAAAAAAATATTTTCTACATTTGCACACCTAAAAAGAATGCCCGGATGGCGGAATTGGTAGACGCGCACGACTCAAACTCGTGTTCTTCGGAGTGTGGGTTCGATTCCCACTCCGGGTACAAAAAAAGAAACTCTATAAGACTTTAAAAGTTTTTTAGAGTTTTTTTGTTTTCAGACCTATTAACCAAAACATCAAAAGTTGGTAAATGATTTTGTTTTGAAAATGGTTAGCCTTCTTGTGTTTATTAGTAAATGGATTTATTATTGATCAATCATAGTATTTTTATCTCAACCAAAAAGTTCGCTAACAACATCTTCAATATTTGAAACAAGTTTTACTTGAATGTGAGTTTTTAAATTACTGATTTTATTGTATTTAGAAATAAAAATAGTTTCAAAACCTAATTTTTCGGCTTCTGTAATGCGCTGTTCAATTTTGTTGACGGGTCTTATTTCGCCCGCCAAACCAATTTCGCCCGCAAAACAAATGCTTTTACTGATGTTGTTGTCTTCGTTTGAAGAAAGTATGGCGCCCACAACGGCCAAATCGATGGCAGGATCATCAATGTTTATGCCGCCTGTAATGTTTAAAAAAACGTCTTTGGCTCCAAGTCTAAAACCTGCTCTTTTTTCTAGAACAGCTAAAATCATGTTTAATCTTTTGGCATTATAACCCGTGGTGCTGCGTTGCGGAGTTCCATAAACTGCCGTGCTCACTAAGGCTTGAATTTCAATCATGATGGGTCGCATACCTTCAATAGTACAAGCAATTGCGGTGCCAGACAAATGAGTATCGTGACTAGAGATTAAAATTTCAGATGGATTTGGCACTTCTCTCAATCCGTTGCCGAGCATTTCATAAATTCCTATTTCTGATGTAGAACCAAACCTGTTTTTGTGCGCTCTTAAAATTCTATAAACATGATTTCTATCCCCTTCAAATTGCAAAACAGTGTCCACCATGTGTTCTAAAATTTTTGGACCTGCAATTGTTCCGTCTTTTGTAATGTGTCCTATCAATAAAACGGGAACATTACTTTCTTTTGCAAATTTTATGAGCTCTGCGGTACATTCTCGAATTTGGGAAACACTACCTGCGGAAGCTTCAATATGTTCGGAATGAAGTGTTTGTATAGAATCTATGATGACAATTTCGGGCGAAATTTCTTGAATTTGTTTAAAAATATGTTGTGTTTTTGTTTCGGTAAGTACGTAGCAATTATTAAATCTATTGTCAATGCGTTCGGCGCGCATTTTTATTTGTTTTTGACTTTCTTCACCCGAAACATATAAAGTTTTGTAAGGCAATTGCAGTGAAATTTGCAATAACAAAGTGCTTTTTCCAATGCCTGGTTCGCCGCCCAAAAGCGTGAGCGACCCTGGCACCAATCCTCCACCTAATACCCGATTTAGTTCGCCGTTGGCTGTGTTGAGCCTAATTTCTTGAGTGGCATCAATCTCTTCAATTTTGATCGGCTTGCTTACAATGCGTTGTTGATTGCTTTCGCTTCGCCAAGAAATTTTCTCTTCTTTTTGAATCACTTCTTCAACAATTGTGTTCCAAGATTTGCAGGCATTGCACTGTCCTTGCCATTTGGCATATTGCGTGCCGCAACTTTGACAAAAAAAAGATGTTTTTACTTTGGCCATTAATTTTCGTTTGCGCGGTCTTTTAGTGCGTCAGCTTTAGCTAATAGATCGTCGGCTGTTATGCCACCTAGGGGTTGTTTGCCAAATCCTTCCAAATAACTTTTTTCCGCTTTTCTGAAATCGCCTTGTAATTCATACATGTAACCCATGTAATAATCTGAAAGTGTGGCGTCAGGATATTGCTTTCGTGCCAATTTTGACAAATCGCCTAACTCTTCATATTTACCACTTTTGACAATCGCTGCTTCAATGGCTTGAAAATCATTCACTCTGATGGGTCTGTCAACATTGTAGTTAGTGCTAATTTCTTTGTATTTGCTTTCTAAGAATTTAACAAAACCCGATTCTAACTCTGCCAATTTTTTTACAAAATCGCCCGGATTGATGGGGTTATAACTATTAAACATAAAGTACAAGGCCTTGGGAATAGCGTGTGAAACCAAAGAATAATGATCGCTTTCTGGAATTTCTTCAAATTTATATTCAAATTTTGCACTTGTAATATTTTGAATGTTACCGTCCATAGCGTAAACTTTGTTTTTCACTTCATCTTCATCGAACTCTGCTACACAATGATAATAAAAAACTTTACTCTTGTTTTCACTTATAAATTTCGGAAGTTTTTCTTCCATTTCAAGGGCAAAAATGGGGCTCATCGAAATGAATCCAGTAAAAAGAGATTGTTCTTCATACAAAAAGAAATTTGCAAATGTGGCTGATAAACCATGTCCAACGATAATTTTAAAAGCAGACAATCTATAACGTTGCTCCAAATAGGGCAGGAGCTCTTGTGCAATGAACTGATAAAATTTTTCTCCTCCTTCTGCGGGCATGCCAAACTCCTCATCAATATACATATCGCCTTCACGCTGTTTGGGAGTGTCGTTTTGATGTAAACCTACAATAATTGCTTCTGGAATTTCGTCCCAAAAGGTTGAATATCTTGAGATTCCCTCGATGGGATCGAAAAGATAATGACCGTCTAAAACCAATATCAAAGGAAAATTCTTGTTTTTTGAAGTATAATAGGAATCTGGAATTCGCGTCGTGATGACTCTATCAGTAAGGAGTACTTCTGAAAAAAATTTTTCGAGTTTTCTTTGAGAATACGTTGTAATGGTCAAAAATGAAAACAGCAGTAAGGTTATATTTCTCATTTTAATTGGTTTTAAGAAAAGTCTTTAGCAAATTACTGACTAAATTTTTTAAGTACAAAATCTAAAGCCATTATAAATGGATTAGGTTTTGTTTTTATTGAAAAAAAACGGAATGAGAAAAAATGAAATTCCACCCAGTAGAACGATTAGGAGTGTTTGAGAAATCCAAACTATCCAGCCAAAAGCTGTTCCTGCACTTAAAGGCACTTGATATAAAAGCAAGATTTCTGCCACCAAAACAGGATAAGCACCAAAACCGCCATTTGTAAAACTTATGGCCAAACCACCCACCACAAAAGCAGTGAAAACAACTTGAAAAGCCAAATCGGAAGTTTCGGGTAATGCATAAATGGCTACGTAAAACATCAATACATAAAACAACCAAATCAACAGTGTTTGCAATAGAAACGGGACTTTGTTCTTCATTTGAAAAACACTTTTGAGACCGTTGACCAAACCAGCCGTTTTGAGTCGTATTTTTTGCGCCAAAATGGTATTTGTGCGAGTAACAAATAGTAAAAACCCGATGCTAAAAATCAAGAATCCAACGAGAATTAAAATCAAAGTATTTAATGGAATGATTTTTAATAAAAATTCTTTTAACACATCCATTTGTAAAAACAAAGCCAAAGAAATAAAACTCAGAAGAAAAACAAAATCGACCACTCGTTCTGCCACGATAGTGCCAAAACATTTGTCGAAAGGGATTTTTTGATATTTCGTTAAAACCAACGCTCTAGAAACTTCTCCTGAACGTGGAATGGTCATGTTGACTAAATATGAACTACAAACCGCTAGAAAATTTAGTTTAAAATTGGTTTCGTAGCCTAGGTGCTCGAGCGGATATTTCCATCGATAAGCCCTTGTGATTAAAGCTAAAATTGCCAATCCGAGTGAAATGAAAATATAGGTGTAATCAGCATGAACAAAAGAAGTTTTCATTTGTTCTAATTGAGCTGCTGAAAATTGATTGTAATTGTATAAAATTAAAAAAACTCCCAAGGCTATTGGGAGTAGTAAGCTAATTATTTTTTTAATTTTTGATTTCAAATCAGGTTAATGAATTGTCATTTTCATTAGGAAAAATGAATGTTGGTTTGAAAGTTTTGGCTTCTTCAAAATCTAAAATTCCATAAGCAATAATGATAATGATGTCGCCTTTTTGAACTTTTCTTGCCGCCGGACCGTTCAAAGTGATTTCGCCACTGTTTCTTTTTCCTTTGATCACATACGTTTCTAAACGTTCGCCGTTGTTCACATTAACGATGGCCACTTTTTCGCCTTCAATCAGGTTCGATGCTTCCATCAAAGCCTCGTCAATGGTAATACTTCCTATATAATTTAAATCTGCTCCAGTCACCTTTACGCGGTGAATCTTGGATTTTACAACTTCAATTTGCATGTGGCAAAGGTAATTATTTTAATGAAATGTTGTCAATCAATCTAATATTGTTCACATAAACTGCAATGAAAGCCCGATAAGGTTTTGGCTCGTTTTCTAAAACAGCACTTTTTAAGGTTTCTTCGGAAGCGATTTGAAAATATTCTAACTCAAAATCAGGATGCTGTTGTATTTTTTGAAGCACAAAACCGTCAATCTCTTGCAATTTTACCCTTTGAAAAAGGACTTTCACTTCTTGCAAAATTTCAAAAATAAATTTTGCTTCTTCTCTGTGTTTCGGGTTTAAAAGTTCGTTTCTAGAACTCATTGCCAAACCGTTTTTCTCTCGATGAATTTCGCATGGAACAATTTCTACTGCCAAATTTTCAAGAGACACCAATTTTCTTACAATTTGCAGTTGTTGAAAATCTTTTTCTCCAAAATAGGCTTTTGACGGCTGAACGATTTCAAACAATCTTTTCACAATCGTTCCTACACCATCAAAATGGCCTGGCCTAAATTTTCCTTCCATTTGCAAAGCAATGTCGCCAAAATCAAAAGTTTCTTTATCCAAATTTTCTCCATAAATCTCGGAAACAGTGGGCGTAAATACAATACAATCTTCACAAACGGTTTTGATTTTCAGAAGATCAGATTCGATTGTTCTTGGATATTTCCTTAAATCGTCGAGATTATTAAATTGTGTTGGATTCACAAAAATGCTCACAACAACAAGATTATTCTCGTTTTTAGCTTTTAAAATCAACGACAAATGACCGTTATGAAGTGCGCCCATGGTAGGCACAAATCCAATCGTAAGATTTTTTTTCGAATTGTTCAGATGGTCTGAAAGTAATTTTTGCGATTCAAAAACAAGCATACTTCTCTTAAATTGGTTGCAAACATAGTGCTTTATGTGATTCACATGATAAATTTTTGTAATTTTGCATGTTTTTAAACGTTTAAACAAAAATATTTTGAGTATGCAAGACAAGAGGATATTATACGTATCATCTGAAGTGATTCCTTATTTAGCCGAAAACGAAGTTTCTGTAATGTCTTATGATATTCCAAAAATGGTCAATGATTTAGGCGGTCAGATTCGGATTTTTATGCCAAAATATGGTAATATAAACGAGAGAAGACACCAGCTGCACGAAGTAATTCGCCTATCAGGAATGAATTTGGTGGTAAACGACTTAGACATGCCGCTCATTATTAAAGTGGCGTCCATTCCGAAAGAAAGAATTCAAGTTTATTTTATAGACAACGACGAGTATTTTAAACGAAAAGCAACATTTACAGACGAAGATGGGGTTCTTTTTCCCGATAACGACGAAAGAGCCATCTTTTTTGCAAAAGGAGTTGTGGAAACTGTAAAAAAATTAAATTGGGTGCCAGATGTTATTCATGTGCAGGGTTGGTTGGCGGCTTTAATGCCAATCTATTTAAAGCATTATTATAAGGACGAAGCGATTTTTACAGATACTAAGGTTGTAACTTCCATTTATTCTCAAACATTCGAAGGCAGTTTAAATCCAGAATTAATCAAGAAAATGGCTTTTGATAAAATCGATAGCAAAGCCATTGCTGAACTTCAAAACCCTACCTACGACAATCTTTTAAAGGCATCGATGAAACATTCAGATGCTATTATTGTTGGTTCTGAAAATATTTCTGAAGACCTTCTTAATTATATTTCAAGTTTAGAAAAGCCATTTTTGCCATTTGTGGGCAAAGAAAATTTTTCTGAAACATATACTAATTTCTGCCACAATTTAGTTTAATCATCTACATCATAAAAACATTCATCAGTGCAAAAGAACTTTTTTAAACTAGTATTTCTTTTTTCAATTATTTCTATCATTAGTTGTGATAGCGATTATTCCACAATTGGTTCGGAGGTTATCGGCGATAATCATTTCGATTTTACATTGAATGACGAAAGCACCATCGTTGCATATACAGAGAAAACAAACGCTGTTCAATCGAATGGTTTTCCTATAAATCCTTTTGGAATTTATAACAATCCAAACTTCGGAATTACTAAAGCTCACTTTGTTTCGCAAGTATTATTGGATCGTGTTGACCCGCCCTTCGAAAATTTAGCATCCATAACTGTTGATAGTGTAAAACTCAATGTTCCTTATTTTAGAAGAATTATTTCAATAGATGCAGACGGTGCAAGAACCTTTGAACTAGATTCTTTATACGGTGGGGAAGCTAAATTTAGCTTGAAAGTTTATGAGAATGGATATTTTTTGAGAAATTTTGATCCAAATACAGAGAATTTTGGAACTCAAAAATATTTTACAGATGATTTTACACTGATTGACAATGCTAAATTAGGTTTGCCATTAAATGACGATTTAAATGTTGCTCAAAATTCTCAATTTTTCTTTAGTAAAAAAGAAATCATCGAAACCAAAGTGAATACAGAAGATCCTGAAAATCCGACTATAACAAGGATTGTGCCTGGAATTTCCCTAAAATTAAATAAAGATTTTTTTCAACAAAAGCTTTTCAATCCTGCAACAACATCTCAATTATTTAACAATAGTAATTTTGTAAATCATTTTAGAGGATTATTTTTCAAAGTTGAAGAAATTGATGGTTCTACGGGAAGTCTAAATATGATTAATTTTAAAGATGGCGATATTACCGTTTATTACAAAGAAACTGTTACTTTAGACGATGACAATAATTCATCTACCCCTGAAGTTACAAAAATTGTTGATAAAACAATGGTTTTATCATTAGGCGGTAATAGTATAAGTTTGATAGAGCAAAACAACTCAACAGAATACAACACAGCCTTGGAAAATCAAAATACCGAACAAGGAGATCCACTTCTTTGGTTAAAAGGGAATCAAGGTTCGATGGCTGTTATTAAGCTTTTCGGAAGAAATGACGATGATTCAAACAATGGAATCACACCAGAGTTAGAGGAAATTAAGGCAAATAATTGGCAAATAAATGAAGCAAATTTAACATTTGTTATCAACCGAGAGGAATTATTAGGAAGTGCAGAACCTGTGAGGGTTTTTCTATATGATATTGCAAACAAAAGAGCTTTGGTTGATTATACTTTTGATTTATCAACAAATCCTTCAAAACCCAAATTAAATAAATTTATCCACGGCGGAATTATCGAAAGAGAACTCACGAGTGGCGGAAGAGGAGTTCGATATAAAGTAAGAATTACAAATCATATTCGTAATATTGTTAGAAACGACTCAACCAATGTAAGACTAGGATTGATTGTTACAGAGGATATTGCAGGCTCTAATTTATTAGCCGCATCTTTAAGAAATCCTTCGGCGAACAATGTTAAATCGGTGCCCGCCGCCGCAGTAATGAATCCATTAGGCACCATTATTTATGGCACAGATCCAAGTATCCCAGATGAAAACAGACTAAAATTAAATATTTATTTCACTAAACCTAACTAAAATCAACTTATTATGTGTGGAATTGTTGCTTACATCGGACAGCGTCAAGCCTATCCAATTATCATCAAGGGTTTAAAAAGATTAGAATACCGTGGCTATGATAGTGCGGGTCTGATGCTTTTTGACGATAAAAAGGTAAGTGTTTGCAAAACAAAAGGTAAGGTTACAGATTTAGAGTCAAAATGTCAGTCAGATATTTCGATGATTGGCAACGTTGGTATAGGACATACACGTTGGGCAACACACGGAGTGCCAAATGATGTCAATTCACATCCGCATGTGTCTAACTCAGGAAATTTAGTAATCATTCATAACGGCATCATAGAAAATTATGAGCCACTGAAAAAGGAATTAATCAAAAGAGGCTATGTCTTTCATTCAGATACAGATACCGAGGTTTTAGTAAATTTGATTGAAGATGTTCAAAAAAACGATAATTTAAAACTAGGAAAAGCAGTTCAAGTAGCTTTAAACCAAGTGGTAGGAGCTTATGCAATTGCTGTTTTTGATAAGAATAAACCAAATGAAATTGTTGTGGCTCGATTGGGAAGTCCGTTGGCTATTGGAATTGGCGAAGATGAATTTTTTATTGCTTCCGATGGCACACCTTTCATTGAATATACTTCTGATGCTATTTATTTAGAAGATGAAGAAATGGCCATTGTTCGTTTAGGACGTTCTATCAAAGTTAGAAAAATTAAAGATGATACCATTGTAGATCCCTACATTCAAGAGTTGCAATTGAATCTTGAACAAATCGAAAAAGGGGGTTACGACCATTTCATGTTGAAAGAAATCTACGAACAACCTAACGTTATTAAAGATACCTACAGAGGAAGATTATTGGCCAACAAAGGATTGATTAAAATGTCGGGCATTGAAGACAATTTAAATAAATTTTTGAATGCCGATCGGATTTTGATTGTTGCCTGTGGTACTTCTTGGCATGCTGGCTTGGTGGCAGAATATATTATTGAAGAGTTTGCAAGAATTCCTGTTGAGGTAGAATATGCATCAGAATTTAGATATAGAAATCCAATTATAGGTAAAAATGATGTGTTAATTGCGATTTCACAATCTGGCGAAACTGCCGATACTTTGGCAGCAATCAAGCTAGCTAAAGATAATGGCGCATTTGTTTTTGGTGTTTGTAACGTTGTTGGATCATCCATTTCAAGAGAAACGCATGCAGGTGCTTATACACACGCTGGTCCAGAAATTGGTGTTGCTTCTACGAAAGCATTTACAACACAAATTACCGTATTGACCTTAATCGCCCTTAGATTAGCGCAAGCGAAAGGAACACTTTCCAACTCAGATTTCCATAGATATTTACAAGAACTAGAAAATATTCCCGAAAAAGTTGCTGAAGCTTTAGAAACCAATGACGTAACGAAGCAAATAGCAGCAATCTACAAGAATTCGCCAAATTGCTTATATTTAGGTAGAGGGTATAATTTTCCAGTAGCTCTAGAAGGTGCTTTAAAATTGAAAGAAATTTCATACATCCATGCTGAAGGATATCCAGCAGCAGAAATGAAACATGGCCCTATTGCCTTGATTGATGAGCAAATGCCCGTGGTAGTTATTGCACCAAAGCAAGGACATTATGACAAAGTGGTAAGTAATATTCAAGAAATAAAGTCCAGAAGCGGAAAAATTATTGCGATTGTTACCAAAGGCGATGTACAAGTAAAAGGATTGGCAGATCATGTGATTGAAATACCTGATACTTCTGAAGCATTAACCCCACTTTTAACCACTATTCCGTTGCAGTTATTGTCCTATCACATCGCTGTAATGAGAGGTTGTAATGTGGATCAACCTAGAAATTTGGCGAAGTCGGTAACAGTAGAATAACAATTTAAATACCTAAATTTTAAAAAAAGCGAGAATTTTTCTCGCTTTTTTTATTAATATTAAAATAATTTGTACTTTGGTATCATAAACTAACAAAACATTAAACTTATGAAATTGTATCTTTTTATTTTCTCATTGTTTTTTTGTGCTTTTTCTCAAGCACAAACTTCAATAAAGGGAAAAGTAGTTGATGAAACTAATCAACCAATTCCGGGTGCAAATGTCAGAATTGTAGGCGAGTCTGTTGGAACCGCAACTGATTTTGACGGAAATTTTGTGCTAAACACCTCTTCAGTTCCGCCTTTTGAGATTGAAATTTCCAGCATTGGTTTTGCGGCTAAGAAATTTTCAATCACTCAAAACAATCAACAAATTAATGCGGTTTTGTCAGAAGAACAAACCATGTTAAATGAGATTGTGATTTCAGCCTCAAGAACACCTGAAAGAATTTTGGAATCACCTGTTACCGTAGAAAGAATGGGAATCAAAGAAATTCAAAACACCACTGCACCTACTTTTTATGAAGGTTTAGAAAACTTAAAAGAAGTACATTTCAACACAAGTAGTTTGAACTTCAAATCAATCAACACACGTGGTTTTGCAACAGTTGCCAACACACGTTTTATGCAATTAGTTGATGGAATGGACAATTCATCACCTGCTCTTAACTTCGTTCTGGGTAACTTAATAGGTTTATCAGAACTTGACGTGCAAAGCGTAGAATTGTTACCAGGTGCTTCTTCAGCTTTATATGGCGCCAATGCTTTTAATGGTATTTTGTTTATGAACAGCAAAAGTCCTTTCGATTATCAAGGAATTAGTTTTTACACAAGAAATGGTATAACTAGTCATGATATAGCTGGTCAAAATAATTATTGGGATGTAGGATTTAGAGCCGCAAAAGCTTTTTCTAAGAAATTTGCATTAAAAGCGAATTTTACTTACTTGACTGCTACTGAATGGATTCCTGCTGATAATAGAAATGTTGTGAATGCTAATGTGATGACCAATCCAAATGCAAATAGCCATGCTGTTAATACGAACTATGATGGTTTGAATACTTATGGTGATGAGGTAACAACTTTCCTTACAGATATAGGACAAGTAAGTAGAACAGGCTATAGAGAGCAAGATTTGAATGACAACTCTATTGAAAATGTGAAAGCTGATTTTTCTTTACATTATAGACCATTTGAAGATGATTTAGAAGTTATCCTACAACATAAAGTAGGTCTTGGAAATACTACTTATCAAGGTGCAAACAGATACAGATTGGAAAATTTCTTAATGCAACAAACAAAATTAGAAATTAAAAATAATAACTTTTTTGTTCGTGCTTACATGACTACAGAAGACGCAGGCGACTCTTATGACATGCGTTTTACAGCTTGGAATATCAACAGACAAGCCAAAACAGATACTGGTTGGTTTACAGATTACGGAACAGCTTTCTTACAATCACAAATTGGTTTAGGCTTCACCGCAGAACAAGCGGCTGCTTTCGCAAGAAACTATGCTGATAACAATGTAACTTCTATTCCTGGCATTGCATCTCCAAACCCTTTGAACTTAACTCCAAACGGTCTTCCTCAATTTCAACCTGGAAGTACAGAATTTAATAATGCTTTGCAATTAGTAACCTCAAATCCAGACTTAACTCAAGGTTCTAAATTTATTGATGAATCGAGAATTTATCATTCAGATTTAAATTATAATTTAAAAGATTTAATTGATGTTGCAGAAATCCAAGTAGGTGGTTCTTTAAGACAATATGAATTAAACTCTCAAGGAACTATCTTTACTGATTTTGATGGTCCAATTAGATACAATGAGTTTGGTGCTTACACTCAAGTCCAAAAGAAATTTATGGAGGAAAAATTGAAATTTACAGGATCCGTTCGATATGACAAATCTCAAAATTTCGAAGGTCAATTTTCGCCAAGAGTATCTTTGGTTTATTCTGCTGGCGAAAAGAAAAACCACAACTTTAGAGCGTCTTTCCAAACAGGATTCAGAAATCCAACCACACAAGATCAATACATTGGTTTAGATTTAGGGCCATTTGCTTTGATCGGTTCTGCTGAAGACAACCTTGATCGTTTTATAGATGTTGTTAATGTAAGTCAACAAGGACAAAACGTACTAGGACAACCAGCTACTATAACTCTTACAGGTAGAGATGCGTATCAAGCACCAGTATATTCAGTTTCTTCAGTTACTTTGTTTAGTCAAACTAGAAACCCTGCTGATTTGGATGTAGTAGAGGTTGCCTTGGTAAAACCAGAAAGAGTGAATGCTTTTGAAGTTGGATATAAATCAGTTTTAGATAATGGACTTTCTATTGATATCAATGGATACTATAATATCTACAACGATTTTATGAGTACTTCTCGTGTGATTAAGCCTTACTACGGAACTGTTGGAAGTGATTTTACAGACCCACAAGTTTTACTTGGTTTGCAAGCAATTGGAAACGGAGATAGAAGAGTATTTCAAGTTTATACTAACACAACTGAAACAGTAACTTCTTTAGGTTTTGGTGTGGGTTTAACTAAAAAAGTTTTTGGAAATTATGAATTAGGCGCCAACTACAATTATGCTGAATTCGAATTTGATCAAGCCAAAGATCCAGCTTTTATTGCAGGTTTCAACACACCAAAACATAGAGTGAAAGCTTCTATCGGTAATAGTAAATTGTTCAAAAATTTTGGATTTAATTTTAATGCACGTTGGAGCAGTGAGTACTTATGGCAATCATCTTTTGCAGACGGCATGATTCCAGAAGTAACTGTTTTTGATGCACAAGTAAATTATTCTATTCCAAAATTAAAATCAGTAGTAAAGTTAAGTGCTGCTAACCTTTTTGGGGAAGATTATTTGCAGGTAATTGGAGCAGGTAGAATCGGACAACAATTTTTGGTTTCTTGGACTGTTAATCCTTAATTCAGACAATAAAAATATCTAAATATGACAAAAAATTTTAAATGGCTTTTATTAGCCTCAATCACGATAGTAGCTTGTAGTTACGACGACGGAATTCCAGCACCTGTAGCACCAGAAGTGCCTGTGGTTGCTGGTGAAGCAGATTTCTCAAAATATGTGGCGTTAGGAAATTCATTGACTGCTGGTTTTAGTGACAATGCTTTGTTCAGAGCAGGCCAAGCCAATGCTTATTCTAAATTATTAGCTGATCAATTTGCTTTAGCAGGCGGTGGTGCTTTCACTTACCCAGAAACCAACGACAATGTAGGTGGTTTGTTATTGGGTGGCAATGTAATTCAAGGACCAAGACTTATTTTTAATGGTTCTGCACCTATTTCGCTTCCTGGTGGAGTCCCAACAACTGAAATTACCAATGTTTTATCGGGGCCTTTTAATAATATGGGAGTTCCTGGTGCAAAAAGCTACCATCTCTTAGCGCCTAATTACGGAAATGTAGCAGGAGTTTTAACGGGACAAGCCAATCCATATTTTGTTCGATTTGCTTCTAGTCCAACCACTTCAATCATTGCTGATGCCGTGGCTCAAAATCCAACTTTTTTCACACTTTGGATTGGAAACAACGACGTGCTCGGATACGCATCATCAGGCGGTACTGGCGCAAATCAACTTGGAAATCCAAATCCAGCAACCTATGCGGATAATGATATTTCTGATCCTACTATGTTTGCTAGTGTTTACGAAAATCTTGTGAATGCACTCACTGCAAATGGTGCAAAAGGTGCAGTTGCGACTCTTCCTTATGTAAACTCAGCGCCATTTTTTACTGTCGTTCCTCACAACCCTGTTCCACTTGATGCAGCAACTGCACAACAACTAAACACACAATTAATCGGACCATTGAAACAAGTGCTTACAGCTCTTGGACAAGGTGATAGATTACAACTTTTGGTAGCTGCAAGTAACAATCCTTTATTGATTAAAGATGAAAGTTTAACTGACTTTAGTGCTCAAATTACTGGTGCTTTAACGCAAGCGGGTTTTCCAGCTGCACAAGCTGCATTTTTTGGACAAACCTACGGACAAGCACGTCACACAGTTAGAAACACAACAAATAGAGATTATGTTTTATTAACAACGAGATCAATAATCGGTTCAAGTACTGCACCTGGGCCTGCTCCTCTAAATACTTATGGAGTAACTTATCCATTACAAGACCAACATGTTCTTACTTACGATGAGGTTGCTCAAGTGAAAACTGCAACAGATGCTTTTAATACTACAATCCGAACAATTGCCGAAACTAAGAACTTGGCATTTATTGATGTAAATGTAATTTTAACTCAATTAGCTAACGGTGGTGTTCGTTTTGATAATTTCCACATGACAGATGCATTTGTTCGTGGGGGTACTTTTTCTTTAGATGGAATTCATTTAACAGCTAGAGCGAATGCCTACATTGCTAATCAGTTTGCTGCTGCAATCAATGCAAAGTATGGTTCAACTTTAAGAATGTACAAACCTCAACAATTCCCGTTGAGTTATCCTGCAAGTTTAAATTAAATTTTTTATTTTTTAGATTCATAAAGACTGTCAGAAATGACAGTCTTTTTTTTAGTAATATGTCACAGAAATAGAATCATTTCTGTTTAAAATGAACTAAGATTTTTTTAGAAGTACCATTAGTTTTAATGCCGAAATCGTTGCGGGAAATCTTCACAAAAAAATGAATGCCGAGGTTGTTATGGGAATGATTTATTCGAAAAAATAAAAATGATGCATTGTTTTTAATTACTAATTTTGCGAAATGATTTTAGACATCGTTTGGCTACCTCGAATTTTATCCAATGATCATTGGGCCGCTTATCTATGGGTGGTTTGTTTGGTTTGTTTGGTAATTGCGAAATACATTTCAGAATCTGGATTTTTCGAATTTTTAAGTATCTTTTCAAACGATAAATACCTCAAATCCAACTACGAAAACAGACTGTCCATTAATTGGTTTTTGGTTTTATTGTATATTTTAAATTTAATTGTTTTAAGCTTTGTGTTGTTGATCATGGCAGATTATTGGAGCCTAGCAAACAAAGAAAACGGTATCGATTACCTCAAAATATTTACTGTGCTTTCCACATTTATGCTGTCAAAACAACTCGTCGAAAAAATAGTTGCCACAAGTTTTGACATAGAAGAAGCCACCTCACAATATAATTTTCACAAGCTAAGCTATCAGACCTACGTTGGGGTTTTGCTCATGCCACTTGCTGCTATTGTTTACTATTTGGATCGCAATCAAGACTTTTGGGTTTTCTTTCTAGCCTTATATGCGGTGCTTTTAATTGTGTTTGCCTACATAAAAACAACCCTCTTACATCAAAATTGGCTCTTTAGTCGGTTGTTTTATTTTATTTTATATCTTTGCACACTTGAAATAGCACCATTTTATTTCATTGGATATTGGTTAAAAAAAATCTAGCGAAAAAAGTAAAAACCCTATGAAAGTGAGAACAATACTGGTTTCACAACCAGAGCCAAAGGTTGAAAATTCTCCTTATTTTGAGTTGGTTCAAAAACATAAAGTAAGGATAGATTTTAGGCCTTTTATTCATGTAGAAGGAATCTCAGCCAAGGATGTACGCCAACAAAAGATCGATTTGAACAACTTTACTGCCATTATTTTAACCAGTAAAAATTCCGTAGATCATTTTTTTAGAGTTGCCGAGGAAATGCGTTTCAAAGTCCCCGAAGATTTGAAATATTTTTGTCAGTCGGAAGCTGTGGCTTTTTACTTGCAGAAATATGTAATCTACAGAAAACGCAAAATTTATGTCGGACAAAAAGAATTTGTGGATTTGTCTCCTTTAATCAAAAAATACAAAGATGAAAAATTCTTTCTTCCGTCTTCTGATCAATTAAATTTTGATGTGCCACAAACGCTCAATAGTTTGAACATCAACTGGACAAAAGGTGTTTTCTATAAAACCGTGATGAGCGATTTGTCAGATTTAGCCGATGTTCAATATGATATTTTGGCGTTTTTCAGTCCAACAGGTATCAAATCATTGTTCAAAAATTTTCCTGATTTCAAGCAAAACGACACTCGAATTGCAGTTTTTGGCGCAACCACACAAAAAGAAGCGTTAGATCACGGCCTCAGAATTGACATTATGGCTCCATCAGCAGAAACGCCTTCCATGACAATGGCACTTGAAAAATACATATCAAAGTATAACAAAGACAAATAAAATTCATGAAATGCTCAAAACCCTTTTTAACCGAAGGGTTTTTTTATTTATAATGGTTTCTAAACCAAACTTTTTTCCATTCTCTTTTTAAGATTAAGAAAACAACTTCTTGTGCCATTAACTGTAAATCGTGGCCAGAAAGGCTTTTAACTTCCGTTTCCGAAACGTCCATTAAATATAAAACATTCAAATAATCATCAAACCTATGGTTGATCAATTCGAAAATTTTATCGAGTAAAATGTTTTGTAAGATTTCCGGAGTACAATTTTTTTCTAGCGAAATTGATGCGTTTGCCAAACCAAAATCTTTCTGAATTTGATGCAACAATTGTTCATAAAGATTTTCAGACAAAGCGCGGTCCAAAAGCGAAACGGCATCCATCGGCACAGGCGGCATCATACGGTTCTGCCCATTAAATAATTGCCAAAACCTATCAAGAATGATTTTTTTTGTTCAGAAATTTCCAATTGATTGATTTGATTAAAAGCTTCTTGCGTGTAGAATTTTACCGCTTCTTGTGTGGCTTTTGCAGCACCCGATCGCGTGAAAATAGATTTTACAATTTCAATTTTTTCTGTCGGATTTTCAGGTTTCGAAGCAAACATTTCGTTGAGCAAATCGAGTTCTTGATCAGATGCTAAAGCAATGGCTTTGAGATATAAAAAAGTTTTTTTGTTTTCAATAATATCGCCACCTACTTGTTTTCCGAAAGTTTCTGGATTTCCGAAAGCGTCCAAATAATCGTCTTGAATTTGAAAAGCAATGCCGAGATT
>JBEILV010000047.1:0-17665 GCA_040379105.1 Flavobacterium sp. | reverse complement strand
TATGTCAACAAAATCTAACCACAATATTGTCATTCCCTCTTCAGGGGCTTGGGGGCTTCTACAAGAAGAAATTAAAAAACGAATTCTAGTGCTTGACGGCGCTATGGGAACAATGTTGCAACGTTTCAAATTTCAAGAAGAAGATTTCAGGGGCGAACGCTTTAAGGATTTTCCACATCCGCTCAAAGGCAACAACGATTTGCTTTCTATCACGCAACCCGAAGCGGTTAAATCAGTGCATCGTGCTTATTTTGAGGCGGGTGTCGATATTGTAGAAACCAATACATTCTCTGGAACCACCATCGGAATGGCCGATTATCATTTGGAAGATTTGGTCTATGAACTGAATTATCAATCAGCAAAAATAGCCCGAGAGGTTGCAGATGAATTTACCGACAAACCTCGTTTTGTTGCAGGTTCCATCGGCCCCACCAATCGAACCGCTTCTATGAGTCCAGATGTCAACGATCCCGGATTTCGAGCAGTAAATTTTGACGATTTAAGAATCGCTTACAAACAACAAGTGGAAGCCCTGATTGATGGAGGTTGTGATGTGCTTTTGGTCGAAACAATTTTCGATACGCTCAATGCCAAGGCAGCACTTTTTGCGATCGAGGAAGTGAAAGAAGAAAGAAATATTGATATTCCCATCATGGTTTCGGGCACCATAACCGATGCTTCTGGCAGAACACTGTCGGGACAAACGGTTGAAGCTTTTTTGATTTCCATTTCGCACATTCCTTTGTTAAGTATTGGGTTTAATTGTGCACTTGGCGCCGATCAACTAAAGCCTTATTTGAAAAGATTAGGAAATAATACATCACTGAATATTTCAGCGCATCCCAATGCGGGTTTGCCCAATGCCTTCGGACATTACGACCAAACTCCAGAAGAAATGCAGCAATTGATTCGGGATTATTTGCAAGAAAATTTAGTGAACATCATCGGCGGCTGTTGTGGCACAACTCCCGAACATATTAAGTTAATAGCCGATGTAGCTAAAGAATTCAAACCGCGATTCACACCGATACAAGTTTTTTAAAAAATAATATGCGAAGCTTGTAGAACTTTTTAAACACATAGAACAAATGTCAAACCTTTGAGATTTCGAAAATCTTACCGGATTAGAAAAACTGAAAAATGGAAGAAACTGATTGTAAAAAATATTTGAAATTATCTGGATTAGAACCGCTCATCATTACTCCAGAAACGAA
This sequence comes from Flavobacterium sp., assembly GCA_040379105.1. GTDB lineage: Bacteria > Bacteroidota > Bacteroidia > Flavobacteriales > Flavobacteriaceae > Flavobacterium. The sequence continues at coordinate 16,451 of JBEILV010000047.1, read as the reverse complement.
TTTTGTAAACATCGGCGAACGCACTAACGTTACTGGCTCACGAAAATTTCTGCGTTTAATTAAGGAAGAAAAATACGATGAAGCACTCTCTGTTGCGCGAGATCAAGTAGCGGGCGGTGCACAAATCATCGACGTCAACATGGACGAAGGAATGTTGGATGGAGTATATGCCATGACCAAGTTTCTGAATCTAATCGCTGCCGAACCCGACATTGCCCGTGTCCCTGTGATGATTGATAGTTCCAAATGGGAAATCATCGAAGCGGGATTGAAAGTCATCCAAGGAAAAGGTGTTGTCAATTCAATTTCTTTGAAAGAAGGGGAAGAAACCTTCATTCATCATGCCAAACTGATCAAACGATATGGCGCAGCGGTAGTTGTCATGGCTTTCGACGAAAAAGGTCAGGCGGATACTTACGAAAGACGTATCGAAATTTGCAAAAGAAGTTATGATATTTTGGTTGATAAAGTAGGTTTTCCCGCCGAAGATATTATTTTCGACCCCAATATTTTTCCTGTGGCAACAGGCATGGAGGAACATAAATTAAATGCGTTGGACTTTTTCAGAGCGACCAAATGGATTCGAGAAAATTTGCCTCACGCTCATGTTTCGGGCGGAGTCAGTAATGTTTCTTTTTCTTTTCGCGGCAACGACAAAGTGCGAGAAGCCATGCACTCAGCATTTTTATATCACGCCATTCAAAACGGCATGACGATGGGCATCGTAAACCCTGAAATGCTCGAAATTTATGATGAAATCGATAAGGTTTTATTAGAACACGTTGAACACGTTTTGTTAAATAGAAGAGATGATGCCACCGAACGACTTTTGGAATTAGCCGAGCGTTACAAAGGTGTTCTTTCAAACCCTTTAGGAACGATCAAAGGCGGGCTTGAATGGCGAAACGGTACTGTTCAAGAACGGCTAACGCATTCCTTAGTGAAAGGAATTGATGAATTCATTGAAATTGACGTGGAAGAAGCTCGGTTAAATGCTACGAAAGCCATCGAAGTCATCGAAGTTAACTTAATGGCAGGAATGAATGTGGTGGGCGACTTATTCGGGAGTGGAAAAATGTTTTTGCCTCAAGTAGTGAAGTCAGCTCGAGTAATGAAAAAAGCAGTGGCGTATCTTTTACCATTCATCCAAGAAGAAAAAGATTCAACAGCTTCCTCTTCTGCAGGTCGTATCTTAATGGCAACCGTAAAAGGCGATGTTCATGATATTGGTAAAAATATCGTTGCAGTGGTTTTGGCATGCAACAATTTTGAAATCATCGATTTAGGAGTGATGGTGCCACCAGAAAAAATCATTGAAACAGCCATTCGAGAAAACGTTGACATCATTGGTTTAAGCGGATTAATCACGCCGTCGCTGGATGAAATGGTTTATCTCGCAAAGGAAATGAACAAGCTGAACATCAAAATCCCGATGATGATTGGTGGAGCAACAAATTCGAGAGCTCATACCGCTGTAAAAATCGCACCTTAATATAACGAAACAATAGTTCATGTGAACGATGCATCAAGAGCAGTAACTGTAGCTAGTAATTTATTACAACCAGAAACAAAAGCAACTTATGCCAAAAACTTAAGAGAAGAGTATGATCATCTTCGGGAAGGCTATCTTAATAGAAGCAAAGAGAAAAATTTCTTAACAATTGCAGAAGCCAGAAAAAATAAATTGCAATTAGATTGGACAAATTTTCAACCTTCAAAACCCAATTTTATTGGTGTCAAAACGTTGGAAGTTGAATTGTCTGAATTAGTTCCTTTTATCGATTGGACACCTTTTTTTCATTCGTGGCAATTGTTTGGTAAGTTTCCTGCAATCTTAACTGATGAAATTGTGGGCGAGCAAGCCTCAAATTTATTTGAAGATGCGCAAAAAATGTTACATCAAATTGTCAATGAGAAATGGTTTACCGCAAAAGGAATTTTAGGGATTTTTCCTGCGAATCAAGTCAATGATGATGATATAGAAATACAAGCCCCCCCCGCCCCCGAAGGGGGAGCTTATTTCTTAACCTTAAGACAACAAAGTGCTAAAACCGCAGGTGCTCCCAACATTGCTTTAGCAGATTTCATTGCGCCAAAACAAACTGGAATTCAAGATTATATCGGTTGTTTTTGTGTTTCTACAGGTTTTGGAGTGGATGAAAAAGCATCAGAACTTGAAAAACAATTAGATGATTACAATGCTATTTTAATAAAAGCACTTGGCGATAGATTAGCGGAAGCTTTTGCGGAATATTTACACCTTAAAGTTCGAAAAGAAATTTGGGGTTATGACCCAGACGAAAATCTATCAAATCAAGATCTAATTTCAGAAAGCTACAAAGGAATTCGTCCTGCACCTGGCTATCCTGCTTGTCCCGACCATTTAGAAAAACCAACCATTTGGAAACTTTTAAATGTAGAAGAGAAAATTGGTGTAAAATTAACTGAAAGTATGGCGATGTGGCCAGCCTCGTCGGTTTCAGGATATTATATTGCGCATCCTGAAAGTAAATATTTCGGTTTAGGAAAAATCAAAAATGACCAAGTAGAAGATTATGCCAAAAGAAGAAATATTAGCATTGAACAAGCTGAAAAATGGCTCGCACCGAATATTGTAGATTAAATAATTTGTTTCAGGTTTGAAGTTGCTTAGTCAACCTGAAACCTGAAATCTGAAACTTATAAGATGAAAGTAACCGAACACATTCAAAACGCAAACGGAACACCATTATTTACATTTGAAATTTTACCTCCTTTAAAAGGACAAAATATTCAATCCATTTTTGATTCGATTGATCCGTTGATGGAATTCAATCCGCCATTTATTGATGTAACGTATCATCGAGAAGAATATGAATATAAAGAATTAGAAAACGGTTTGTTGCAACGAAAAGTGGTAAAAAAACGTCCCGGAACGGTTGGAATTTGTGCAGGCATTCAAAATAAATATGAAGTGGATGCCATTCCGCATATTTTATGTGGTGGTTTTACCAAAGAAGATACTGAAAACCTATTGATTGATTTAGATTTTTTAGGCATTGACAATGTCGTGGCGCTTCGTGGCGATGCGGTAAAAAGCGAAATTTATTTCAAACCCGAGAAAGAAGGACATGCCTATGCTTCGGAATTAGTGACCCAAATTAGTAATTTGAATAAAGGAATTTATTTGGACGAAGACTTACAAAATTCGACCAAAACAGATTTTTGCATCGGAGTAGCGGGTTATCCCGAAAAGCATTTGGAAGCTCCAAGTTTGGACAGCGACATTCATTTTGTGAAACAAAAAATAAAAAACGGAGCTGATTATATCATCACACAAATGTTTTTTGACAATAAAAAATTCTTTGATTTTGTTGCAAAATGCCGTGCGGCTGGCATTACAGTTCCTATTATTCCGGGATTGAAACCCATCGCTACCAAAAAACAATTGAATTTAATTCCACATCGTTTCAGTGTAGAAATGCCCGACGATTTAATTATGGCAGTTGTAAAAGCAAAAGATAATGATGCCGTCAAACACATTGGCATCGAATGGTGCGTGCAACAAAGCAAGGAATTGATAGCGGCGGGAATCCCTGTTTTACATTATTATTCGATGGGAAAAGCTGAAAACATTAAGGAAATTGCCAAAGAGATATTTTAAAAATCATGAAATGCATCTGTCAAAACGTTGCTTATTTGTTATTCGCCAGAAAAACTAATTTTTTCAGACAAGTTTCAATGTCATTTTTTTCTTTTTCAGATTTATATTGCCGTTTTAGATGCACTAAAGTTTCACGACCTGACGATTTTCAACTTAAATCATGAAGATCGAAATCAACGATATAGTTTCGTATTGCGTTTTAGCAATCAATGCACAGCGCAATCATTATTTGGAAGGTTGTAAACTCTTGCTACAAAAAAAACCTGCATTTCTGGATAGAAACACAGGTTTTATAAATGAGGGTTGATTGGTTATTTTTTCAAATCAAAACGATCTAAGTTCATCACTTTTGTCCATGCAGCAACGAAGTCATTTACAAATTTTTGATTGGCATCTTGTGTTGCATAAACTTCGGCAATGGCGCGCAATTCTGAGTTGGATCCGAAAATCAAATCGGCTCTTGTGGCCGTCCATTTCAATTCGCCAGTGTTGCCATTGCGTCCTTCAAATATTTCATTTTCAGCAGAAGTTGGTTTCCAAACGGTGCCCATTTCCAATAGTTTCACGAAAAACTCATTGTTTAATTGGTCTTTTTTAGATGAAAAGAAACCTAATTTCGAATTGTCATAATTGGCATTCATCGCTCTCATTCCTCCCACTAAAACAGTCATTTCGGGGGCTGTAAGCGTTAATAATTGTGCTTTGTCCACCAATAATTGTTCGGTATATAGTGTGTATTTTGTTTTTAAATAGTTTCTAAAACCATCCGCCATCGGCTCTAACACTGCAAATGAATTGACATCGGTCTGTGCTTGCGTAGCGTCCATTCTTCCTGCTGAAAATGGCACTTCTACAGTCATTCCTGCGTTTTTAGCTGCTTGCTCAATGCCAACATTTCCTGCTAAAACAATCAAATCTGCTAAAGAAACTTTTTTGTCTTTAGATTTTTTATTAAAATCAGCTTGAATTGCTTCTAATTTCGCTAAAACTGCTTTCAATTGTTTTGGGTTGTTTGCTTCCCAATTCACTTGTGGCTCTAGCCTAATTCTAGCGCCATTGGCACCACCACGTCTGTCTGAACCTCTGTAAGTAGAAGCCGAAGCCCAAGCCGTTGTTACCATTTCTTGAATTGTAAGTCCTGAATTTAAAATTTGAGATTTTAATGCTTTGATGTCTTTTGCATCCACTAATTTATGATTGACAGCTGGAATTGGGTCTTGCCAAAGTAGATCTTCTTTTGGTGCTTCTGGTCCAAGATAAGTGGTTTTTGGTCCCATATCACGGTGCGTTAATTTGAACCACGCTTTAGCGAAAGCTTCATTGAAAGCTTTTTCGTCAGCTAAAAATTTTCTTGAGATTTTTTCGTAAACAGGATCATATCTCAAAGATAAATCGGTTGTCAACATATATGGTTTGTGCATTTTACTTTTGTCAAAAGCATCTGGAATGATTTTATCGTCAGTTTTGGCAATCCACTGATGTGCGCCCGCGGGGCTTTTAGTCAATTCCCAATCGTATTTGAACAAGAAAGTCAAATAATCATGACTCCATTTTGCAGGCGTTGAGGTCCAAGTAACTTCCAAGCCAGAAGTGATTGCATCTGCGCCTTTTCCTGATTTATAATCACTTTTCCATCCCAAACCTTGCTCTTCTAAACTTGCCGATTCTGGCTCTGCGCCTACGTGTTTTGCATCGCCTGCACCGTGTGTTTTTCCAAGCGTGTGGCCACCAGCAATCAAAGCAACTGTTTCCTCATCGTTCATCCCCATGCGTCCAAATGTTTCACGAATGTCTTTTGCAGCCAGTGCTGGATCCGGATTTCCGTTGGGCCCTTCTGGATTTACATAAATCAATCCCATTTGCACTGCAGCCAGCGGATTTTCTAATTTTCTTCCTTCCGAATATCTGTTGTCTTCTAACCATTTGGTTTCCGAACCCCAATAAACGTTCGATTCTGGTTCCCAAACATCTTCACGACCCCCTGCAAATCCATACGTTTTGAAGCCCATCGACTCTAAAGCCACATTTCCGGTAAGAATCATCAAATCGGCCCACGAGATTTTGTTGCCATATTTTTGTTTGATCGGCCATAGCAATCTTCTAGCTTTGTCCAAATTTCCATTGTCGGGCCAACTGTTTAATGGTGCAAATCTTTGTTGACCCGCTCTCGAACCACCTCTACCGTCGCCAGTTCTGTAAGTTCCTGCACTGTGCCAAGCCATTCTGATGAACAATCCGCCGTAGTGTCCAAAATCGGCAGGCCACCATTCTTGAGATTGTGTCATAAGGGCTGTTAAATCTTTTTTCAAAGCCGCATAATCTAAAGATTGAAATGCTTTCGCATAGTCAAACTGTGTTCCCATGGGGTTTGATAGCTCTGAATTCTGGCGCAATACATTTAAGTTCAATTGATTTGGCCACCAATCTTTGTTGTCTTTTGCCGCCCCTTTTGAATTCATGTGGTTGGTTGTGGACGGCTTTTCATTTTTAATTTGTGTAAAATGCTCAATCGACCCCGAATGTGGTCCCTTCGATGCATTTTCGCCTACTGTATAAGTTTTTCCTGTGACAGGACAAGTCACAGTTTCTTGCGCTTTTACAAACGCAAAAAGCAACAGCGATGTGAGTAAAATTGTTTTTTTCATGTGTTGTAATTTTAAATTTTATCAAAAGTCGCTCTTAAAAACATACCAATTCAATAAAGCAAAACGATTGTTTTTATATAACCATAAATTTTAGTTATTTTTAGAAAGAGAGATTCTTCCTTATTAAAGAATTAAATCATTGTAAATCAGTTTTTGTATCAAAACTAAACGTCTTTAACTCTGCGGTTACTTTGATGATTTAAAATTTCTCGGTGGATGAAATAGGTACATTAATGACTAAGTAGTGGAACATATATTCGATTTGTTCTCGTAAATCCTCGAGAAGTTATTATTCCTTATGAAGAAACTTTGTTTTTTTTTTAGGTATTTAAATTCTAGAAGATAAAAAGGTTTTTTCCAATAATTTCAGCAAATGTATCTTAAGTTCTAAATTAAAATTTTCAAATATTTGATAAAACTTTTCAGGAAATGCCAACGTTTAAAAGACCTTTTACTCTATTTTTTATGGAATTTACGTCAATAAATCGCACTTCTTGCAAAGATAATTTTGTACTTCAAAGCAAAGTCGCAAAGCATTGTATCACAATTTATCCATAGTTTTAGTATTGATGCTTGTATTAATACATTCTGTTTAGAATTTTTAAAAGTTTATGATTGTCTTTTTGTGGCAGTCAACCAGTTTAAAATATCAGCGAAATTTTGCGGTGCCACACCATGTCCGACTGGGTAAGAATGGAAAGACAGCGGAATATGAAAGGGTTTTAATAATTCTAACGATTGTTCAGCCCAAGAAATAGGAATCACTTCGTCCACTAAACCGTGCGATGCGAAAATCTGTAAGGAATCATAAACCTTGTCTGTTTGCGTTTCCAAAACCATTTCAGGATTGAAATAGCCACTCATGGCCACAATTCTTCTGATTTTTTCGGGGTAAGAAAGTCCTAAAGCATAGCTCAAAATCGCACCTTGACTGAAACCCATGAGCGTAACATCGTTGGCATCGATAGGAAATTTTATCAAAAGTTCATCAATCAAATTCTTTAACACCAACAACGATTCTTTCGCTTGTTTGACATCTGAAAATTTGCTGTTGTCGGCACCAAAATTAATCGCATACCATGCAAAAGCATTGGCTTCGAACGACAAATGATAGGGCGCACGAACTGAAATAACGTAAGCTTCTGCCGGAAGTTCGTTGGCAAATGAAAACAAATCTTGTTCGTTGCTGCCGTAGCCGTGCAACAATAAAACCAAAGGATGAAGGTCTTGTTTTGTTTTTGGGCTTCTTATTATATAATGTAAAGACATGATTTATAGATTTTTAAAAAAGGATTGAAAAAATGCACCCACAAGAGGAATCGTTCTTTGTTCGGATTGCAACGCTGCTAAAAAGCCATAAATCCACAATAAAAAATAAGCAATGTAGAATGAACCAGAAATCATCCAACTGTCGAAATAACCAATGATGTAGGACAAAAACAAAAATGACAAAGCCAAACCTAAACTTTGACGAATGTGAAAACTCGCAAAAGCGGTTTTGTTTTCACTGTTCATAAACAACGCAATGATGGCGCCGATGATAGTGAGATAGGAAATCACGGCAATGTTTTTACTTTCTTTCGTTACCATAATATTAATTCAATTTAATTTGATTTTGATGCAAAGTTCCGATGACTTTTCCTTTCATTCGGCATCCTAAAAACGCACAGTTTTTTGATTTTGAAAGGAGGTGCTCAGCTTGAAATTCCCAATCGGTATGTGGTTCGAAAAGTGTCAAACAAGCTTGTGCGCCGATTTCTAAAGCAGCTTTTTGTTTTAAAATGGTTCGACCGAAAGTTAATTTTTCAATCACGACATCGAGTGGCAAAACGGTGAGCAAACCGCCAAAAGTAGCTTCTAAACCAACAGTGCCAAATTGTGCCAAATCAAATTCCATTTTTTTGAATTCAATATCAATCGGTTGATGGTTCGAGGTGATGCAATCAATCGTACCGTCTAAAAGTCCTTCAATCAACGCTTTTTGATGAAATTCGTTGCGCAAAGGTGGCTTGATTTTATAATGGGTGTCAAATCCTGTCAATTTTTCATCGGTCAAAATCAAATTGGCCACTGCCACTCCACAAGTAACCGCAAGTCCTTTTTCTTTGGCTTCACGAATCAATGCGACCGATTTTGCGGTTGAAATGGTTGGAATGTGCAGCGAACCTTTCGTATATTCCAATAAAAATAAATCTCTGCTCAAAGCAATTTCTTCTGCCAAAGCCGGCATGCCTTTCAATCCTAAAAGAGTAGAAGTTTCGCCTTCATGAACTACTCCTTTCGAAGTTAAATGTGATTCTTGAGGAAATGAATAAATCAATCCGTTAAAATCTTGCACATAGTCCAACGCAATTTTCATTAAAAGTGTGTTGGAAATGTTTTTTTGCACATCATAAAAAGCCACAGCTCCCGCATTTTGCATGTCATATAACTCAGCCAAATCTGTCCCTAAACTGCCTTTGGTGAGTGCGCCAACCGGATGAACAGCACACAAATGATGCGCCGCTTTTTGTTTTACAAACGAAATCAACGATTGTTGGTCCAAAACAGGCAACGTATTGGAAATCAAACAAATATCGGTAAATCCGCTTCTTTCCGCCACACTCAAACCATGGTCGATGGTTTCACGTTCTTCCAAACCGGGTTCGCCAAAAGAAACATGGGTGTCAAACCAACCCAAACTTACGTGCAAACCTTCTTTTTCAATGATTTGTGTGTCTGTTGTTGCAGTGATTTGATTGTCAATGTTTTGAATGATGCCGTTTTCAATCAAAATATCTTTTGTTGCTTGATGATAGCTTCCTTGTGGGTTGACAATCGTCGCTTTTTTGATTAATATTTTCATGTGTAAATATTTATTTTTTAGCAGTTGTTGTTTTGTAGTTAAACTTTTTATTTCACAAATTTTTGAATGAACAATTCAGCCATCAAAAATAAAAGCCCCAAAAATACGAGCCATTTCCAAATGTAATTCGGATTTCGGTTGTTTTGCAGTTCCGTAAAAAAATCGGCAATTGATTCGGTGGTTTTTATTTCAGAAGGAAATTGGTCTTTATTTACTATAAAATCACTTTCATTTCTTGAGTAATTAAAACTTAGAGGTTGGATTTTTTTGTCGTTGGCAATCAAATCAAAATTGCCTGCTTTCGTCGGATTTTCAAAAAACGACACTTTGGTTTGTTGTCCCACCGCTTGCTGCAAAGGAATAAATTGCAAGTCTTCGTTGTGCACTTCCATCATCGATTCGTTCTGCATGGCAACGTCCACCAACATCGATTCGCTTTTGCCAATCGTGTAAGACAATTTCAATTTTTGTTGCAATCGTTGTCCTAGATTATAAAAAGTAGGCACAATAAGTGGCGAGTTTTGAAAATTGCTCACTTTTTTCTCTATCGGATTGGCAAATAGATAAATCAAACCGTCTTGGTATTTCGTAGCCGACAAAAACGAACTATCGTCTTCATAGCTCAAAATATTAGAAGATTGTTTGTCAATACTGAAAAAAGCTTGTGTGGTTGGATATTGAAAATTAGTGATTTTCTTTTCGAAAACTCCCTCATAAACAGGATGATTGAAATGAATCGTCGTGATTTTCTTCACATCTTTTGTGTCCGATTTAAAATTGGGTGCACCCATGCTCGACAACCATTTATTGACACTCGCTAGATCTTGATTTTCGTTGGGAATAAAAATTAGTTGTCCTCCTTTCGAGACAAAATTTTTCAGCGTGTTTTGCAATGCCACCGAAATCGAATTGATTTCGTTCAGAATGACGGCGTCTTGTTTTTCAATGCTGGCGTAGTCGATGTTTTTTGGTGTAAACGATTGATAACTAAATATTTCATTGGAAAATATTCTCGACAAGAAATCGCCTTTTTCCGCTTCGCCAATGCTCATCACTTGTTGTTTTTTGGGCTTCGGAATACTAAAAAACCAACGATTGTCATAAATCAATGAACCATCTTCAATCAAAATTTCTGCTTGCGTTGTGTTTTTCGGAATGCTGAATGTGAGGGTTTCTTTGGCTTCTTTGGCAGTGAAGGTTTGGTTTGCAATGGCTTTGTTTTGACTTAAAATTCTAACAGAAATAGGGTTTTCGGTTGTGCCAAATTTCTTTATATCGACTCCCAAATTATAGAAAAGTTCGGTAGTATTTTGAATGTAAACACTGTCAATGCTGATATTGAAGTCAATTTCTTTTTCTGGAATCAAAAATGTGGGTTTTAAGGTTTCTATCGATTTTAGTGATTCCCAAGAATTGCCGTCTGTCACCAAAAGCACATCGATACTTTCTTTTTTGAGGTTTTTTATCCTGTTCGAAATAGTTTCTAAATTCCAACCAACCGCTGCGTAATCAATACTTTGAATTTCATTTCTGAAACCGTTCACGCTGATGTTTTCAAAGGTGTTTTCGTTGGTAAGCAGCGTAAACATTTGCGATTCGGGTACGTTTTTTATCAAATCGACCAACGATTTTTTTAGTAATTCGCCATTTTTTCCCTGCGCTTGCATACTAAAGGAATTGTCCACCGCTACCACTAGTTCTTGTCCTTTCAGTGCCTCGTCTTTGGCAGGAATGTATGGCATAGCAAAGGCAAAAATCAAAGCAGCCAGCAAAAGCAAACGCGTGAAGAGTAATAACCATTTCTTGATTTTTGAACTTTTTCGGGTTTGAATTTGAAGCGTTTTTAGAAAAGCAACATTCGAGAAATATTCGGTTTTAAATTTTCTGAATTGAAATAGATGGACCAAGATTGGCACAATCAGAAGTGAAAGGAAATATAAAATAAACGGGTTTTTGAACAGCATGCACTAAGAATTTGTCAAAGATATGAATTACGAATTAAAACAAAACGACTATTATTGAATTGTCTCAGTCAAAATGTTGGTGGCTTGTCCTTTTTCATTCATCATAATTTTAATGACTTTTTTGTAATATTTTTTTTCGTATTCACAGTCAAAAATGTAGAGCGTAAGTCCATCTTTTTCAAGATATTGTGCTTCTTTAAAAAGGGTCGATTTAAAGCTTCCATAACCTTTGATGATTTCCTTGCACGTGGCTGTGATTTTCTCGGGAGTCATTTTTTGGATTAATTCTGGGGTTGCTTCTTGGGAATTAAAAGCCTTAAAATAGGAACTATTGCAAGTGGACAACACCCGATCGCAAAGCATTTGTCCTTTTTTTAGTTCCTCTTTTTTGATGTTTTCTGTTGGCAATGTTTCCCATTTCGAACTTTTTAATAAGACATTAGTCGATTTATTTTGCGATGTTTTGCAACCCAAAAAAGCAAAAAGCAGCATGATGAACAAGGATTTGAGTATTTTCATTTTTTTGTTTTGATTTTTTTGGTTTTGCTTTCAAATGCAATCAATCTTGAAGTGTATTTATAGATGAAACTATTACATATTTAAATATTTAAACGTTTTAATTAGGTATTGTCACTTTGTACCTAGGAATGTCTTTTTTATTTTTTTTAGATTTTTTAGCCAAATTATATGCTTGTTGTGAGGTCATTGTTTCGATGAGAATTCCATGATTTCTGAGCACTGAAACCTCTTGCGTAAATTTTTCAGTTTCGGTATTGTTGATGTTCATCGCACTAAAAATATCATTGGGTGTCAATTCTTTTTCTGCCATTCCAAGCAAAATAATTTGTTTTTGATTTTTCGTTAAATTGAATGGTTCAAACCTCGATAAATAGTCAAGCTGTTTTGAATTAAAAATGGTTTTGTTAGACAATGTTACCCTAAACCAAAGTCCGTTAGAATAAAGCACAGGTTTTTCAAGTTCATTTTCTTGCATCAAACTAAAAATGCGTTTCATTCCTTCGCCTAATTCTCGCATTAAATTATTTTCTCTTAAAACCCTTGCAATGAGTGCGTTTCTTGACTCGTGAGAACCTTCTAATTCGTATAAATTCTTTACAGTCAGCGTCGAAATTAAAGCCCCCGGACTTTTTATTTCCATCCGATCATCAAAAATAAAAATTTCGATAGCATTTGCAATACTGTAATCACGATGGGCAATGGCATTTAAAATAGCTTCTCTCACAGCATCTTCCGGATAAATATATTTTTGCTCAAATTGCGAGTTGGTACCAAATTCTGTTTTATATGCCAAATAGGAACGTAAATGTTCCCAAGATTTAATCACAAGCTCAAATATATTTCCTTTCACTATGTCATCACTCACTACATTATATTTCTCGCCAGCTTCTAAGGTATTCCCTTTTACTTTTAAAAATCTTACTTGACTTCTCGGATGCCATCGGTCAATGTCTGTGGCAAACAAGAGCAAGGCTGCTTTTTTCAATCTCAATCCATTCTGAGCATATTCTGCCAATCCAATTTGTTGCAAATATCTTTCAACGCTCAATCCTTTAATATATTGGTCTGCAATGCCCTGTAAAAGTCTTATGTCTAAATCTGTAACAAGTGCACCGTCAATAAATTGGCTGTCAAATTCTCTTGATTTGATTTCTTGTCTTTCAAACTGAATTTGATCCACAGAAGCGGGTAGGGTTGATTTATCTTTTCTTTTTACACATCTGCCATCAGGAAGTTGATAGATCATTGTTGTTCCTTTATTTACAGAAAAATATAAAACAATTTTGTTGTCTAAAACAAGTTTATTCGCATGATTTAAAGGAAGTTGTTGTTGATGGTAAATATGGGTGCGAATTGCATTGAGCATTGTTTGTATTTCATCTTCGCTGTGTGGAATCCCAGAAATTGTTCCATCGTCTTCCACACCAATTAAAACTGCCCCGCCGTCTGCATTTGCAAATGAAACCAAGGCTTCCCCAATGTCATTACAAATAAATTTTGTTTGACGAGGTTTTTTGTTGTCAGGTTTTCCCTCAAGGGCAGATTTAAACTCCCTAAAATGACTTTCGCCAAGAATTAAGGTGTTGCGAACTTTTTCTGTTAATAATAAAATTGTATCGTCCATTTATATTTTTGATTCAAAATCAGTTAACAAAGTTAAGGAATAATTTTTGCGAATTTCAAAAACCACTTTTCTAATCATAAATTCAATAAATACAAAGGATTAGGGCAATTGCGGGCATATTTTTGAAGTTGTTCTTTACTGCAAACTCCTGGATAATCGCCCACATTATTTTCCAAGTCCAAAATGATTTGAAAATGCAAATGTGGTGCATAATTTCCGTTTTCGGATGGAAATCCTAATTTGGCTAGAAAATCGCCTTGCCGAAACGCTTGTCCGATTTCAATGAAAGCTAAAGATTCGGTGGATAAATGCCCGTAAAGCGTATAAAATTTGGTACCATTCCATTCGTGTTCCAAAATAATGGTCGGACCATAATCGCCCGCATTTTGATTGTTTTGAAAACTGTGCACACGGCCAGACAACGCACAAAAAATAGGGGAGTGGGCTTCCAACCAAAGATCAATGCCCAAATGAATGTTGCGTTCTTCAACACTTGGATTCTTGAAAATAGTGTTATGTCGATAAATCAATCGAGGTTCCAAATAGCCGCCATAAGCAATGGTTGCATGAGCTTCTTTGGCTTTCCGATCTATATAATCCTGAAATGCATCGACGTTTTTTAAATCAAAGTCTTGTAATTCAGTGTTTTGTTCAGATAAATCCAGCTTAAAATAATCGCGTTGCTCATATTTTTGTTCTAAAACATGCACATTTCGCTGCGATTGTAAATATTCAATAAACGTCATGAGAATATAGATTTTGCCAAAAATAAGCAATTGCATTTTTTGAATTTTTATTTTAAAACATAAAATAAAGTTATTTAAGCCTTTTTTAACCCATCAAACTTTTGAACGCACTCGGAATTTGATTTAATTTTTTATTTTTGAGCAAATTAATTTTAAGATGAAAATTTGCTTTCAAATCCTTTTTTTCCTGACAATACAAACCATAATGGCAAACGATTTTGAAAAAGCGACACTCTTGTTTCAACAAAACAAACTGAATGAAGCACAATCATTGTTTGAAAATTATCTCAAACAACATCCGAATCATACCAAAACATTGGAATTTCTTGGCGATATAGCGGGCGCGAAAAAAGATTGGACTTTGGCATTAGACTATTATAAAAAAATTAAAAATCAGTTTCCATCCAACGCCGATTATCATTATAAATGTGGTGGAGTTTTGGGAATGCAAGCCAAAGAAGCCAACAAATTCAAGGCTTTAGGAATGCTGGATGAAGTGGAAGGCTATTTTTTGAAAGCCATCAAGCTCGATCCTAAACATGTAGATGCTCGTATGGCTTTGGTTGTTTTATACATGGAATTGCCTGCCATTGTGGGCGGTAGTGAACGCAAAGCCCTCAAATATGCGGAAGAAATTGATCGAATTTCCAAAAAAGACGGTTATTTGGCGCAAGGAACAATTGATGAATACAACAAAAATTACAAACAAGCTGAAAAGAAATATTTATTGGCATTGTCAATCGATGAAAAATATGCAAAAACCCTTCAAAAACTCTACGATTTGTATGTTTTGAAACTTAAAGATGCTCCCAAAGCAGCCAATATCAAACAAAAAATGACTTTCTCTAACAAAAAATAAACCCTCAATCAAATGCAAATCCATTTTATCGCCATTGGCGGCGCAGCCATGCACAATCTTGCTTTGGCTCTTCATCAAAAAGGTTATCAAGTAACGGGCAGTGACGACGCCATTTTCGAACCTTCCAAATCACGACTGCAAGCCAAAGGATTGTTGCCCGCTGAAATGGGCTGGTTTCCAGAGAAAATAAACACACACTTAGAAGCCATCATTTTAGGAATGCATGCCAAAGCCGACAATCCAGAATTGTTGAAAGCACAAGAGTTAGGACTCAAAATTTATTCTTATCCAGAATTTTTGTTTGAACAATCAAAAAATAAAACCCGCGTCGTTATTGGTGGTTCGCATGGAAAAACGACCATTACTTCGATGATTTTGCACGTCATGCACTATCACAATATCGAAGTTGATTATATGGTGGGCGCACAATTGGAAGGTTTCGAAACGATGGTGCATTTAACGCATACCAATGATTTTATGGTGCTCGAAGGCGATGAGTATCTGTCTTCGCCCATCGATCGCCGTTCGAAATTCCATTTATATCAGCCGAATATTGCTTTGCTTTCTGGCATTGCTTGGGACCATATCAATGTGTTTCCCACGTTTGAAAATTATGTAGAGCAATTCGAAATTTTCATCAATCAAATCACCAAAGGCGGTATTTTGGTCTATAACGAGGAAGATTCCACAGTAAAAAAATTGGCAGAAACTACTGAAAATACGATTCGAAAATTAGCCTATCAAACTCCAAAATATACGGTAGAAAATGGCACCACTTTGCTCGAAACTCCCGAAGGTCCGATGCCGATTGAGGTTTTTGGCGCACATAATTTAAGCAATTTGGCAGGTGCTAAATGGATTTGCCAAAACATGGGCGTGGATGAAGCTGATTTTTATGAAGCCATTGCCACGTTCAAAGGCGCTTCCAAAAGATTAGAAAAACTAGGCGAAAACAAAACAACCGTTGCCTACAAAGATTTTGCACATTCGCCCAGCAAAGTAATGGCGACAACGCAAGCCGTGAAAGCACAATATCCTGATAAAAAATTGATTGCGTGTTTGGAATTGCACACGTACAGCAGTTTGAATGCCGAATTTTTAAAAGAATATCAAAACGCGCTCGATGCTGCCGATGTGGCGGTGGTTTTTTATTCGCCAGAAGCGGTGTCAATCAAGAGGCTTGAGGCGGTTTCGCACGAACAAATTGCGGATGCTTTCCAAAGAGAAGATTTAGTCATTTTTACGGAACCACTTGCTTTCCAAAATTATCTATTTGAACAAAATTTTACAGAAGTTGCTTTGCTTTTGATGAGTTCTGGAAATTATGGCGGACTTGATTTTGAGACACTTAAAAATCAACTTTTTGCATGAATTTAAGTTTTACGAATTATAATAAAGCATTGCCTCAAGCTTTGTTGAAGCAAGCCCAAAAACTGAAAGTACGCGATTTAGATGAATTGAATCCCAAGGAGTTTGTGGCTTATGTGGACGATAAATCTGAGAGTTTTGATGTCAATTTAAAATTAGATGCCAAGAAAAATGTGGTGTCCTCTTCCTGCGATTGTGATCAAGGTGGGTCATTTTGTGTACACAAAACCGCTTTGTT
>JBEILV010000046.1:0-17717 GCA_040379105.1 Flavobacterium sp. | reverse complement strand
CTTATGGCTCACCACCAGATTGTTTCCAAAACTCGCAGCATAAGGTGGTTTAATGGCTACTCCTGAAAGTCGCCATTGAGAGACCTACTCTCATCTGTTTTAAAGCACCAACAATCTGTTGATTGTTGTTCAAGTCACACACGGAAAAATGTTTGCGAAGGGCGGGTTTTATAGCACTTCCCTTGCCCTACGCACAAAGTTTATAGAAAGCACAAAAGTTCCAAGTTACCACATCTACCCGCCTTACGCAAACATAATGTTGGCAGCAGCAATTCATTTATTTTTATTCAATATTTCATCTAAATTTTGCTTGTAGCTCTGCGAAATAGTTACTGTTTTATCTTTTATTTTGAGCATATTGCCTTCAATCTGTTTGATATGATATGTATTTACAATAAATGACTTATGCACCCGCATAAATTGGTTTTGGGGCAATTTTTCTTCTAAATCACTTAGTTTTTCCAAAACCATCAGAGGCGTTGCATTTTCAGTATTGATTTTTACATAATTGCCACTGCCCTCGAAAAATAAAATTTCTTTGAAATAAAATTTATGAATTTTCTTATCTGCTTTGAAAAAAATAAATTCGTTTTCGGAAGTCGGTTTTTCCTGTACTTTTTCTATCAGAAATTCTAAATTTTTAGGTAATAATATTTTATTGACGGCTTTTAAAAATCTTTCAAAAGCAATGGGTTTGAGCAAATAATCAGTAATGCTATATTCGTAACTTTCTACGCCAAACTCCGAAAAAGCAGTCGTAAGTATGACTTTGGGCGGATTTTGCAAGGTTTTGAGCATGTCCAAACCCGAAAGCGAAGGCATTTTTATGTCCAAAAACAAAATATCTATTTTTTCTCGATGCAAAATATTCAATGCCTCAAACGCATTATTGCACTTGTCTACCAACTGCAACGCCTCGATTTGTGAAATGTAATTTTCCAAGATTTGTTGAGCAATAGGCTCGTCATCAACTACTAAGCAATGGAGTTTCATAAATTAATTTGTAAAGTTAGCTTAAAACTATTTTCCTTTTCTTCTATTTCCAAGAAATGCTTTGTAGGATATATCAAAGCCAATCTTTTGCGTAAATTGTCTAAACCTGTGCCACTTTTGGCTTGATTTTCAAGGAGTTTTCCTACCGAATTATGGGCTTCAAAATACAATTCATTGCCTTGCAAAGCCAAACTAAAATGGGCAAAACTATCTTTTGAAAGTGTTTGCAAACCGTGTTTGAAGGCATTTTCTACCAAAGGAATAAATAATAAAGGTGCTATAAAAATATCATTTTCCAAGCCCGAAACTTCCAAACGAATATCTGCCTGTGCTGATAAACGGATTTTTTCCAAAGCCAAATAATCTTCCAAAAATTGGATTTCTTTTTTCAGACTTACTTTTTCAGTTTTGCTACTTTCCAATAAAAACCTCATCAAATCGGACAATTTAAGTGTTATTTCTGCGGCTTGCGAGTTTTGATTTTGTAAAATCAATCCGTACAAATTATTTAAAGTATTGAACAAAAAATGTGGGTTTACTTGCGATTTGAGTAAGGAAAGTTCGGTTTTTAATTGTTCATTTTCTGATTTTATTAGTAGTTCTTGTTTTCTTAGAAATTCTCTCAAAAACTTTAATGAACTTGTAATGACAACAAAGAAAAGTAGATTGGTAAAATGCTGAAAAATTGGTATCGAAAAAGAAGTATTGCCTGAAGGGAAAAGTAATTTTAAAGACAAAGCACCTAAACCAACAATTAAAACAAGCAACAGAGAATATATCAAATACTTCTTTGTGAAGAAAAAATTAGGAAATAGCAGGTAAAGATTTGTATAGACCACCACAGCAGAAACCCCAAGTACAGTAAACAAAGCAAGATAATCTTGCAAGTCTGCCACTGGATTCTGTTGTAAAAACAGAAAAGTTAAGAAGCCCCAAAAGAAAAAGTGGAGCAAAATGGTTAATAATTTAGTGGCTTTAGTTCTCATCATTCTTCAAAAGTAGTAATACAATTATTCTTCCGCAGGTTTCATGGTTTTAATAAAAAACACGGCATCAAGAATTTTGTTCCATTGTTTAGAACTTGCTGCAGATTTATGATCAAACAACCTTAAAACAGGACCTCGGATAAAGAATGATTCATTTCCAGATTTTGCTAAAGTAACAAAGGCGTTTTCTATTCCTTTGGAAGCAAGTTGAAATTCTAAACTGTTTTCGTTGGGTGATTTCACAGGAGTTCCTTTTTTGTTTTGATCTACTAATCCATACATCCCGTCAAAAGTAGTAAATCCGATAGTGTAAATTTCATTTGGAAATTTATTGTAGATAAAATTACCCATAATTATTGACTCTTGAATAGGTACTCCTCCTATTTTTATTGGGTCAATTAAATTGTTATTTCGGATAAAATGATAGGAAGCACCGATTACTATTACCTTTTTATCAGGATAAACATTTTTAAGTAAATGGATGATATTCTCAGCCATTAGTTCATCTCTGCGGTTATTTATTGGTATAATACTTTTTTTATTGAATATCAATTTCAGTAGGCGGATATCTGAATACGCTATAATGCTTTCGTCATTACTTTTAACCATTTGAGCAATTGTGTGTTCCCCAACGCTATTCAACTTTGATACAATCCATTGACTTAATTGTCTGAATTTTATTTTGTCTTTATCAGACATTTTGTAACGGATCTTCGCCAATCCACCTTTAATGCCATTTTGTTGGTAGCCTTTCTCTATATCTTTCCAAATCGAAATATATGCTTTATACTCATCTGTATTCGTTGCCTCTGATTGCTTATCTTTAAAAACTCCCTCTATAAATGTACTATAGTTATGATTGCCAAATCCATAAGAAGAACTGAATTTGCAGTCAAACCCGGCCATTTGAATTGGTTTGCCATCTTGTTTGTGCTTTTCAATAGATGAATAAAAGTATTCCCATTGCTGTGTTTGCCAAAAATTCCACAACGAACTTTTAATTTTTTTAGATTGTCCTGTTTCTTGAAACTCTTTGTTGGCTTGCATCAAATCGAACATACCGGCTTCAAAAAGTATTACCTCAAAGCCCATTTCCTTTATTAAAAAATCTACCATTTCTGATCGCGCAGCAAATGTGGCTCCATCATAATGGGTTGCTTCTCCTAAAAACACAATTCGTTTGTCTGATATTTCTTCCTTCAAAAAATTGAATTTTTCATTACCTGTGGAATCATTATTTATTGTGTGAACATTTTTGTTAATCCACTCTTTTGATATGCTATTTGACTGTGAAAAAGATTGTTGTGAAAGCAACAATATACTGCCAAGCAAGAATAATGATTTTTTACTCCATCCAATATGTTTGCGTTTAAAAAACATAAAAACCAAGCCTACAAGTAGCAATAATGCAACGATATGCAAGCTAAAATCAACCCAATTAATTGCCCAGCTGAACTTTTCATTGGTAGCTTCGGACAAATCCAAAAACACAAGAGAAAGCAGTAAATTATTGGCATTATGCGCACCTGCAACAAATTCTATCCTATTTTGTAGAACAACAATTATGGCAAAAACAATCCCAAAAATCCAAGAAGAAAGAAAACTTTCTATGCCGTAGCCAAAATGTAAAACTCCAAAAATTAGCCCGTTGACGATGATAAGCATTGCCATATTTTTTATTCGTAAATGCAACCCTTGCAAGAAATAACCTCTTACTAATATCTCTTCAAAAAACGATTGAATTCCGATAGCGACAAAGCCCAATAAGAATAATATAAGAAAATGAGAAGCATTAAAATTCGCTAAAAAAACTTCAAATTTTTTATAATCAGATATAAGCAAGCCAATAAACAATAAAGTTCCCCAAGCCAAAAAACCAATAAAATACATTTTCCAATTAATATTTTCTTGTGTAGTCATAAACGACATTTTTGACCTTTGATGTAATTTACTTGCAGTAAACAGAAAAGCTAAAACTGCCACACCAAATACCAAAAGAACAAGGCTAAATGTAAAAAGATTTTTTCCAAAATCGTTGCTTGGAAATAATGACTTAATGTTTGGAATAACTTGCCTAATTAGAATATTCACAAGGGCAATGGAGGCAACCGTTGCCAAAATACTTAGTAAATATCGCCACCATTCGTTTTTACCTAATGAAGCATTGTTTAAAAAATTATTGTTCATTTGCCTGTTGTTTTAGAGGTGCAGCATTTTTTTTCTTTTCTGTCCATTGGATAGCACCCCATAAAGCACTTTTTTGTTCATATTTGGTGGTATCTATTGGTGAAGAAAAGAAAATTTTAGGTTTTTCTATCTCCAATTTAGGGGCTTTATCTTTTGGATAATTTTCAGACTTGAAAAGTCCCCAAGCAAAGGAATAATATGTTTCCCCTTTTTGATTGATGTTTTGTTCGGTGCTTTGTGCATTTACCGCAAGTGAAGTCATAAAGACTGCGATAATTAAAATTACTTTTTTCATCTTTTTGAATGTTTAAATGTTATTGAACACTGCAAACTTCTATAAAATGAAAGAGTAAGTAAAATTATTATGACGACTTGCATTGGAAATCGTGTGAAATGAGGGTTTTCTTATTTAAGTTGGGTTTTTCATTATTGCTGCCAACTAGTAAATATACGCAACTTTATGTAACATTTTTTTCGTTATGTAAATGTTTCGCTAATATATCAAAATTAGGTGTAGGCTGTTTCGTCTACAAAATAATTGTTTTATGATGCGAAGTTGCCGAATGATGATTTGAAGCGCTGAATTTCGTTTTGATGTGTTGATACTTTGTTGCTGATATATTGACAATTTTATCTTGAACAGTTGGGTGTTTGTTGCTGATATGATGAGCAAAACATGTACAGAAACCTACAAAAAGATGTACAGAAATTGACAAAAAGATGTAGGGAAAATAGGAAAAAGATGTAGGGGAAATATTCAGTACTTAAAATTCGTTTGTAAATAGCTATAAAACAACAAATTACAAAGCCAAACAAACATACAAAATTCACCTTGATTTTTGGTGTCTTTTGGATGGATTTTTTACTTTTTTGGTGCTTTTATTTTGAATTTATTTGCTAGGTTTTAATTCGAATTTTTGCGGTTGATGTCTGAAAATTTGTGTTGAAAATCGTGTATGGAAGTTCTTATAAAAAAAAGCGGTTGTGCATCTCATCTCACAAATTTAAAAGGATGTTACTATGCTTGTTTTGGGTTCAGCCCCGATCGCAGCGAAAAGCCTTTTGAAAGCAAAGCCTATTTTTTTCTTGGTTTGCCAAAGCGACCAACGGAAGCTCTTGGCAAACCTTAGAAAAAAAGGCTTTGCTGAAAAAGCTTGTAGCGAAGAGCGGGATTGGCTCCTAAAAACCAAAAACGGCAAATCTTTTGGACTTACCGTTTTTTAGTGTTGTTGTTTGCTTTAAAAACTATTCGATGATGATTTGTTCTTGATACGTTTTGTTGTCCAACATCGCTTTTACGAAATAAGTGCCTGTAGGAATTTTGTTTAACTGCACGTTTAAATGTTCGGTTTCGATGTTTTTATTGTTATAAATTTCTTGACCTAATGTGTTATAAATCGAAATCTGCCCGTAGGTATGTTTTGGAAGACGGATATTGAAATTTCCATTGGATGGGTTTGGGTAGATTTTGATGTTCCCATTGGTAGCGAAATCGGGATTGCTCAAAACAATTTGTTCAAAAACAAGTCGGAATCTATTTTCATTTAGCGATGGTTCGTTGCCTGTTTGAACGCTAAATTCGTGTAAGAAAACCGTGTCGGGCGCAATGGCCGTGAACGTATTGAGATATTGATCTTCTAAAAAGATTTGAATGCCTTGCATCGTGGGCACTTCAATGGCAAAAACGTAGTTTTCATGGCGGTATTTTTTAATATTTATAGGAATGATTTCGCCGATGTTTGGCAGGTTGCGCTGTTGGTAACTGCATCTGATTTCATCGACGACTGTTGCCATCTCTTCGTCTGGATTGACCAATTTTAGAGCATCAAAATCATCGACACTGTTTTCGAAATTGCCAAAACGAACATCCAATTGATCGGCTTGTATTTCGCCTAATGACAAGGCGTTGGCTTCGAAAAGTTTGATTTTTAAGTGTGTTATATTGTTTTCTGAGGCAAGATTGTTTCTAAAAATGGTTTCGTCAACTTCGTCCACGATTTTGCTTGCTTCTGTAAACGTGACGCTAGGCGAAGTCGTTGTGTTTCGAACAAAAAATGCTTGACCAGGCTGTACAAATTTCTTTGGATCGGAAGTGGTTACATTGATCGTTTCGTAGGCGCCACGAGCACTTGCATTTGAATTCCACACATAAATAAAGTTTGGATTGATGCCTGTTGCGGTAGACAAAACAGTTTCCATGTTCACGGGTGCTTGATAAGGATTTCCGAGGAATGTGTATTTATCTGTCGCATCGGCAACGGTTGCAGTAACAGTAAAATTACCCGTGCGTAAGGTGCCACGCGCTCTTAATGTGGTAGGTGTGGATGCCGAGGCATTGGTGGCTAAACTAATGGAACGATCGCCACGCACCAAAATTCTGTAAGGCACGCCCGCCGAAAGAGTGTTGACATTGGTATTTGTAATAGTAGTCCAAGCGTTGGTGTTGTTGTTAAATCCAAACATGGAAGGACTATTGGAAGCTGAAGTATCGAAACCATTGGTTGCACCGCCTGTCCCTGTAATTTGTGTACCAAAACCTGTATTCGCATTTAAAATTGTGGACGTATTTGGATTGGCTTGTCCTTCTTGCCAATTGGCATTGATGGTGGATGTAGTTGTGACAGAAGAAGTTAAAAACCTGAAAGCACGTCTGGATTTTGTGTATCGCTCGGTGGTTACATTGCCAGAAAGGGCAAACGAACCAATGTTTCCGATCACGGCCGTACTGTTTACATCTGATTTGAAGGTAAAAACAAGATTGTTGGAAGCACCATCAAAATCAATCGTGCCGTTGCCTGATCCAAAAGTGATGTTGCTTGCACTACTTACTTGCGCATTGCTGGTAAATGTTTTGTTGCCGTTGCCAGAAAAAACGATGTTGTTGTAATTGATCCCCGCAATATTTTGAGCTGATGCACCGCCAAAAGTAAGCGTTGTTGGCGCGGTTACAGATACTCCAGTGACTGTAAAATTGCCATTGATGGTGGTGTTGTTAGCGAAGGTTTTCGTGCCAGAGCCTGATAATTCGAGATTATTGTAAGATGCATTCACAATGTTTTGATTCGCACCTGCATATCTTACTGTTCCACTAAAAGATTTTGTAGTACGATTATCGGTTAAATTTCCTTCAATAACCAATGTACCATTATTTGTGATTGTAAAACCATTAGGAATCGTTGGGTTTCCAGACAATGTGAGCGTTACACCTGAATCGATTGTGAGTCCACCACTAGTTAAAGTCAAATTTGACAGTGTTTGATTACTACTCACTCTTAAAGTACCGCCATTGATGTTAACACTGTTGGAAGAAGGAATTGTGTTACCACCTGTTCTGCTGAGTTGTAGCGTGCCTGCATTAACGGTGGTGTTGCCCGTGTATGTATTCTGGTTTGTTAAGCTTAAATCACCCAAGCCAGTTTTTATTATTGATCCAACGCCTGAAACAATCCCCGAAATAATAGCACCCGAATTGCCACTGACATTATCAATTGTAACTAATTTTTCGAGTGCAAGTGTTCCCGATAACGTTCCAGTCCCAGAAGTGTGTGTGAAATTTATTGTCCTACTTCCGCTTCCGGTACCGAAATTTTTAACAGTAATATTTTTAGAAATTGCTACTCCACTACTTATTGCCAAAACACTATCAAACCCTGTGGAAAGTTGAACACCGCCACCGATTTCAATTAAATTTGTAGATAAAGCACGGTTTACTCTTAAAGTTCCTTGATCAATAAAAAGACTACCTGAAAAATCAGCTGAACCAGTAAAAACCAATATCCCAGCACCTTGTTTTACAATGCTTCCGCCCTGACTCATTGTACCATTAAAAGTAATTGTACCTAAGTTATTGTTAAAATACCTGATAAAAACCAGATTATTGTTTGTGAAAATATTACTATTAAAAGTTAATGCACCACCAGCAGCATTATCTAAACGTATTTCAGCGTTATTTGCATCTATACCGACGGGTGTATTAAAAATATGAGTTGCTGTTGATGCGTTAATTAACGAACGATTAAAAGAAAACCCACCACCAGTGGTATTATTCAAAGTTCTTGCAGAAGAGGCACCTGCCTGAAAGGTAAAGTCACGGTGTAGATAATATCGACCGTTCAATGACATTGTCGTATTATTGTTATGACCTATAAAAACATCATTTCTCGTACTACTGCCGTTATCGGGATCACCTTGACTATTGTTTGAAGTCTGATAAAACCATGGTAGATTTCCACTTCCCCAATCGCCTGTACCAGCATCACTTCGATGAAATACATTTTGTTGACTTAAAGCGTCATTACCTATCAAGAGAAATAAACAAAAAAAACTAAATGATAAAAATGATTTTGATAATTTGTATTTTATTTTCATGATGTATTTTTATTGAGTTTTAATTTTATTATTCGTAAAAAAATAAATTAGAAAACAAATATATTGTAATTTCAAAAACCCTTAAGCTTTAATTTACTAAAAATCAATGATTTCCTAACCGAAAACGTTGTAGTGTTGAAAAAAATAGACCAAATACAACTTCCGTTTAATACATTTGCAAAAAAAAGTGTCCAAAAATTATTTTTACAGCCAAGAATTCGAAAAAATTGAATTTGATGATTTGCAACTCAACTACAAAGAATATGAAGCTTGCAAATTCATTTCCTGCGATTTCACGCAAGTGAGTTTTAAAGGTGTTAGCTTTATTGATTGTATTTTTACAGACTGCAATTTTAAAGAGTCTAAAATCAATTATGTATCGTTGCGTGATGTTGTTTTTAAAAAATGTGACTTTACTTTGGTCAATTTTGCAATGACCGACCAAGTTATTTATGCTTTTGAATTTGAAGATTGCACATTGGATTATGCACAATTTTACAAATTGAAATTGCGCAAAATGCTGTTCTCAAAATGTAGTATGGTTGCCGTCGATTTTATGGAAACAGATTTAACACAAGCGTTGTTCGACCATTGTAATTTGCGTTTGGCTGTTTTTATGAATACCAATCTTTCACAAGCTGATTTCTTAACGAGTTATGATTATGTGATTGACCCTGAAAAAAACAAAATCAAAAAAGCTATTTTTTCTTTGGAAGGCGTGAAAGGATTGTTGACTAAATATGATATTCGAATTAAATAAAAACTTCGTTTCATGTCAATGTATTGTTGATTTACAGTATTATACCATAAAAAAATCCTGATTTATGATTTAATCATAAAACAGGATTTTTATGTTATTGTATTTGAATGTTTCCCAAATAGTTACAATCTACTACTTCAAAGACAATAAACTTTGTTCAATCGTTGCAATTTTAGCCAAGGCATCGGCTTCTTTTTTGCGTTCCATTTCTATCACTTTTGGCGGTGCGCTGTTCACAAACTTTTCGTTAGACAGTTTTACTTGCACCGATTTCAAAAATCCTTGTGCATAGACCAATTCTTGTTTGAGCTTTTCAACTTCGGCTTCAACATCAATGGCACCAACAATCGGAATGAAATATTCGTTCGATTTCACTCTAAATGTCAACGCTCCGTCCACTGCTTCCGAAACATATTCAAGTGCAGAAATATTACATAATTTCTGGACAACCACATCAAAAACCTCCGAAAAACCATCTTTATTGATGCATTTCAATTCGATGGCATCTTTAAATGCGATGTTTTTATCTTTTCTAATAGTTCGTGCTCCTGCAATCACTTCGGTTGCGTTTTCAAAATCGACGATGATTTGCGCATCAAAATCTTTAAATTCAGGCCATTTCGAAATAACCAACGCCTCTTCCGAGTTGCGTTCTTTAGTGAATTGCCAAATTTCTTCGGTAATAAAAGGCATGAAAGGATGCAACAATTTCAAATTATTTTCTAAAATATGAATCGCAGCATTGAAAGTCACACCATCAATAGGTTGTTGATACGCTGGTTTGATCATTTCTAAAAACCACGAGCAAAAATCGTCCCAAACGAGTTTGTAAATACTCATCAAAGCATCTGACAATCTGTATTTTGTGAAATGATCTTCAATTTCTGACAAGGTTTTTTGAAATTTGGCTTCATACCAAGCAATGGCAATTTTGGACGCTTCAGGCTGTTCAATATCAGCCACTTCCCAACCTTTAATCAATCGGAAAGCATTCCATATTTTATTCGAAAAGGCTTTGCCGTTGTTGCACAATTCTTCATCAAACATAATATCATTGCCCGCAGAGGCACTCAAAAGCAAGCCCACACGCACGCCATCTGCACCATAATTTTGAATCAAACCAAGTGGATCTGGCGAATTTCCTAACGATTTCGACATTTTTCGGCGTTGTTTGTCACGCACCAAACCCGTTAAATACACATTTTCAAAAGGTTTTTTGCCTGTATATTCATAGCCTGCCACAATCATTCTTGCCACCCAAAAGAACAAAATATCGGGACCTGTTACCAAATCATTCGTTGGATAATAATATTTGAATTCTTCGTTTTCGGGGTCTAAAATGCCACCAAAAACTGCCATCGGCCAAAGCCAAGACGAAAACCAAGTGTCGAGTGCATCGGTATCTTGCGTTAGGTCTTTCGTTGTAAGTTGTTCATTATTCGTTTTTTGCTTTGCTAAAACCAACGCTTCCTCAATGGTTTCGGCTACTACGAAATCTTCTTTTCCAGCGCCATAATAAAAAGCAGGAATTTGTTGTCCCCACCACAATTGACGAGAAATATTCCAATCGCGGATGTTTTCCATCCAATGTCGATACGTATTATTGAAACGATTCGGATGCAATTTGATGGCATCAGAATGTAAAACTGCATCGATGGCTGGTTTTGCCAAATCTTCCATTTTCAAAAACCATTGGTCTGACAAACGGGGTTCGATCACAGCTTTCGTGCGTTCGGACGTTCCAACTTTGTTCAAATGCGATTCCGTTTTCACTAAATGACCCAAATTTGAAAGTTCATCTGCAATCAAGCTTCTCACTTCAAATCGGTCTTTGCCTTCATAATGCAAGCCAAAAGCATTGAGCGTTCCGTTAGGATTCAGAATATCAATGATTTCCAATTGATGTTTTTCGCCTAAAGCCTTGTCGTTGATGTCGTGTGCTGGAGTCACTTTCAAACAGCCTGTTCCAAATTCTTTGTCCACATATTGATCAAAAATGATGGGAATCACTCGATTCGCAATGGGAACGATGGCGTTTTTTCCTTTCAAATGCGCATAACGTTCGTCTTCTGGATGCACACAAATGGCAGTATCGCCCAAAATCGTTTCGGGTCGCGTGGTGGCAATGGTGAGCTTTTCTTCAGAATTTTCAATTTGGTAAGCAATATAATATAATTTACCTTGCTGTTCTTCATAAATCACTTCTTCATCCGACAAGGTGGTTTGCGCTTCTGGATCCCAATTAACCATTCTAAAACCTTTGTAAATCAATCCTTTATTATATAAATCTACAAACGATTTGATGACAGATGCCGACATATCTTCATCCATCGTAAATTTGGTGCGGCTCCAATCGCAGGAGCAACCCAATTGTTTGAGTTGTTCTAAAATGATACCGCCATGTTTGTTGGTCCAATCCCAAGCGTGCTTTAGAAATTCGTCTCTCGACAAATCAGCTTTTTGAATGCCTTCCGATTTTAATTTTGCCACAACTTTGGCTTCGGTTGCAATCGATGCATGGTCAGTGCCGGGCACCCAACAAGCATTGAATCCTTTCAATCGAGCTCGACGAATGAGAACGTCTTGAATCGTATTGTTCAGCATGTGTCCCATGTGTAAAACTCCCGTCACGTTCGGAGGCGGAATCACGATTGTGTAAGGAGTGCGATGATCGGGCACAGAATTGAAATATTTATTGTCTAACCAATATTGATACCATTTGTTTTCGGCTAGTTGTGCATCAAATTTTGCTGGAATTTCCATAGAATATTTTGAAATAATTGAGTCGATTAAATATAAAAATAAATGTAATTGGCAAAAGTACTTAATCAAGCGAAATAAAAAAATTTAGCTAGTTCAAAACCAAGTTGAATAAAGAGATTTCTAAAAACAACAACCAATATTAGGAGAATCAAAATACAAAAATGATATAAAGTTGGAGATGTGGAACTTTTGTAAGAAGAATATTAAAAATTAGTTTTATTTTTGAACTCATATTTTGAAACATAAAATTTATTAAAACAAAAATATCATGATGAAATCAATTGTAACGCTTCTTTTGTTTTTCGTAGGTCAAATCATTGTTGCTCAAGAAGGGCCAAAAATTGTGTTTAAAGCAGCAGAAAACACCATTGATTACGGAACGGTTTACAAAAATGAAGACAACGGCATTCGCATTTTTGAATTTACAAACACAGGAAATGCGCCTCTAATGATCAAACACGCACAATCAACTTGCGGTTGCACGGTTCCAAAATGGACAAAAGAACCCATCATGCCGGGGAAAACTGGAAAAATCGAAGTGCAATACAATATGCAACCAGGCCCGATTAGAAAAACCATCGTGATTGAAACCAACGCAGTGAATGTTGAAGATGGAAAAGTAGCACTTCGCATCAAAGGCGAGGTGATGCCAGAGCAAACCAACAGTGTTTTGGAACAAAAAAAGCCAGGGATTTTGCCCATTAATTAGACTATTCCAACGACCCATTCCTGAATGAAAATTCTTAAATATCTATTTCTTTTAGCGGTTTTGTTGTTGATCGCAATCACAGTGTTTGTGGTAACCGAACCTTCGGAAATATCAATTGCTAAAGAAAAATACTTCAAGCAACCAATCAATTTTGTTGTTCCATTTTTTAATACAACAGAAAATTGGACTTCTGATAATTTTATAATCAAAACAGAAAAAAAAGCTTCTAAAAAAAGGATTCAATTTGAGTATGAAAGTAAGATTTACAATGCTGAAATTGATTTGAAAGACAGTTTGAAAGGCACAAAATTAGTTTTGAATTCGACGATTGAATTGAACTTTTTTGAAAAATTCAATCGTCTTTTTTATAAAGAAAACAAACAGAAAAAAATAGCACAATATATTGAAAAACAATTTGTTGGACTTAAAGACAGTTTGGATAAAAAAACAAATTTTTATCATTTTAAAATCGAAGGTTTGTTTCAAATACCCGAAGCGATTGTTTTGGAAAAAGACACACTCGTATCACAAAATTATTTACCCATTGCCAAACAAAAACTTTGGAATGAATTGGAGCTTTTAGCATTAAAAAACAATTTGAAAATCGAAAAAAATCCGCTTTTTTACTACTCAAAATACGACCAAAAAATCAATATTAAGGTTCAAAACTTAGTGTCGTTTGACACTTTGTGGCGCGATTCTCTACCGAATTATTTAACCAAAAGACCGAAGCAGTTGGTTTTGCAAATGAAAGTGCAAGGGCCATTTAAAGGTTTGAAACATCATGCAAAAGAGATTCAAAAACAACTCGACACCCTGCGTTTGTACAGTTTTACAAACGAGCACTACATCGAAAATGAAATATCTACGCATCAAAATTCAGAGATGCCTTTCGACTGGAAATCGGAGCTGTTTTTGCCTGTGTTGAAAAAACCATAAAATTTTGCTACCACATTAAACCAATTGCTTATCAAATAGTCTTGTTACAAAACCAAAAAGTTTGGAATCGGATCAAGAATTAATCAAGGCTTTATTGAACCCGAAAACGCAAAATGAAGCGTATCGGAAGCTGGTGCATACCTATCAAAAACCTTTGTATTTTCACATTCGTTCGGTAGTTTTGAACCATGACGATGCAGACGACGTGCTTCAAAACACGTTTGTTAAAATATTTCGTCATTTGAAAGATTTCAAACAAGAAAGCAAATTACACACTTGGATGTACCGAATTGCCACCAACGAATCGTTGACATTCATTGCGCAACGAGCCAAAAAAAACCAAACCACAAGTTTAGAATTTCAAGAAAAAGCGGTGTCCAATTTAGCCTCCGATGTTTATTTTGAGGGCGATGAAATTGAATTGAAATTGCAAAAAGCATTGGCCACTTTGCCTGAAAAACAAGCCTTGGTGTTTAAAATGAAATATTTTCAAGAACTCAAATATGAGGAATTGTCAGAAATTTTAGAAACCTCGGTGGGAGCTTTGAAAGCTTCGTATCATTTTGCGGTAAAAAAAATTGAAACTTATTTAGAAAAAAATTAAACCATCCTAAAAGAAAGAAGTCAGAACGATATGGAAAATTTTGAAAACAACGCTCAAAAATTAAAAACAGGATTTAAAGTACCCGAAGGTTATTTTGAAACTTTGGAATCGAAAATCATGGACAAAGTGCTTGCTGAGCCACAACCAAAAGTAAAATTTTTGTTTCCAAAAAAAATCATTGGGTTTGCAGTTGCAGCCTCTTTGGTTTTGTCGGCAAGTCTTATTTTTTGGCCTTCTGAAAAAGAAAAACAACAAGAATTGGCACAAGAAACACTCCAAAATTATTTAGAAACCGAAAATCTAAACGAATATTTGCTCACCGATATGTTGACAGACGAAGATTTAAAATCGATGGAAGTTTTACATGGCATTGACAAAGACGAAATTGAAGTTTACCTAGAAAAAACCATCGATGACGAAAGTTATTACTATAATTAATTTGACTAAAAACGTATAAAAAATATTATAAAACACACACAATGAAAAAGACTCACATCACACTCATGCTATTGATTTTCAACTTATTCATGATGAATGGACAAGAAAGAGGTCAGAAAATAAGAGCCTTAAAAACAGCTTTCATCACCCAAGAATTATCGTTGACGGTGGAAGAAGCAGAGAAGTTTTGGCTGGTGTACAATGTTTATGACGAAGAGCGCATGGAATTGCACGAAAAAACCAAAAAATTACTTTTTGAAGCAGAAAATCTCACGAAATTATCAGAAAAAGAAGCCGAAGAATTACTTCAAAAATTTGATAAAATTGAAGACGATTTTATGAAAAACAGAAAAAAATCTGATGCTAGTTTGCTACCCATTATCGGTGCTAAAAAAGTGTTACTTTTAAAAAGAGCTGAAGAAAAATTCAAAAGACGTCTTTTAAAACAATTTCGTGATGGAAAAGATGGATCACCACCACATCGACCATGAGATTGAAGTTTAAATAGTGAAAAAATCATGCGCTGTGCATGATTTTTTTTCTATGTATATAGTTGTTAGACTATTGTCTTTTTTGCACAAAAGTAAATGTCCTTTTTGTTATAGATCTTTCTATTTCAATATTTTACAAAATTTTCTTACAAATAAAAATCTGTTTTTCAGACAAGTCATTGAATGGCACAGCATCAAAATTTCCGAATTTGTGAATAATTTCAAATCCCGCCTATTTCAAATAAGCATCTAATTCTTGTGGGAAGTACATTCGCATGTCCAAATTTTGAACCGAATGAAACTCCTCATTTATGAAATAATGCCATTGAATCCGATTGATTTGAATGTTGCTTTCATACTTCATGGTTTGCTCAATAACGACATTTCTGCCATCGATTGTTTGATATTCAGCTATTTTACATTTCTCTTTTTCTGCATTTGCAATGTATTGAATGCTTGGGTTATAACAATCAAAAACAAACAGACCGTCTTCTTTTAAATGTTTTTTCACACCCTTTAAAGTATGGAACAAATCTTCATTAAAGTACAAATGATGTATCGAATTAAAAGGGATAAAAATGAATTCAAATTGATTTTCTAATTCCAAAATTCTTACATCTTGCTGAATAAAATCAATATTCAAATTTTCATTTTTCGCCTTCAATTTTGCTTGATTTAACATGGAAATAGATTGATCAACTCCGCTTATTTTATATCCTTCTTTTGCTAAGGGAATTGTCAATCTTCCTGAACCACAACAAAGTTCAAGTATTTGAGCATTTTTATCGGTTGGCATCCAGGAATGATAAAATTTCAAATCAAATAAAAAGGTATTTAAACCATCATAAATGTTTGCATCATAAATAAAATCGCCTACTTGATAATCAGTGTTTTTTATGTTTTTCAAATTTTTTTTTCGATTTTAAAAGCTCAATCATTTTTTTCTTACATCCTTAAAAACTACATCCGTTGCGTGTAATAATTGTAATCTTTGACAATCGTTTTGATAAAATCGATGTCGCTTGCAGTTCCTTTTTTAATGCCGGCAACTTCTTCAATTTTAGTTCTTAACTTAATCAACATAGCGTAATCTTTCGAAATGATTGACACTTCTAAAGTTTCTTTGATGATGCGCATGTCGTTGTCTGAAAGTTTAATTACTGACGGGTAAACAGGTTGGTAAGTTTCCTCCAATTCTTGAAGAATAGTGTGGTCTATCGTGATGTTGTTTCGCAAACTAATCACAGCGGTTCCTGCTACAATATCGCCCAAACGCTGGTTGTTTTGATTCACAATCATCGTAATCAAACCAATGATGCCCGAACTTAAGTTAATGTCTATCAATCGGAAAAACCATCGCATCAAATAATCGCCAAAACTTGCTTCGTAGCCTTCAAACTTCACTACTTTCGTTTTCAACAATCTTTTTCCAAAAGTTTGCCCGTTCATCAAGCTTTCCATAATCAAAGAATAGAACAAAACAGGCGAATAAAACAACACATAAATGGCAATTATGGACCAAAAATCTTTACCTTCCAAGAAATCATTGATGCCTGCATAGTAAAAAAACACAACAAAAACAGTAATGGAATAGGCCATTTTAATCAGTAAATCAACCAAATAGCCAAAAATTCTGTCGCCTACCGAAGCTGCTGTAAAATTAATATTTACATTTTGCGTGGTGTTTATTGTAAGTTCTGCCATATTTTAATATTTTAGCGTGCTTATGAGAGAAATCGCCTTCATTAAACAAAATAAAGAAAAATGGCTTGAATTTGAGCAAGCTATTTTCGGTAAAGTTAAAAAAAATCCTGACGAATTAGCCAGCCTCTACATCCATTTGATCAACGACCTGTCTTATGCGCAAACTTTTTATCCGAAAAGTAAGACAACGGTTTACTTAAATTATTTAGCTTCAAAAATTTACCAACGGATTTACAAAACCAAACGACAAGAAACCAATCGATTTGTCAGTTTCTTTTCTACGGAAGTGCCGTTGTTGGTTTATGAATATCGACGCTATTTGCTTTACGCTTTTGTGCTGTTTTTTGCTTGTGTTGGCATGGGAGTTTTGTCTGCCAACCAAGATGATACCTTTGTTCGGCTGATTTTAGGCGATGAATATGTAAACATGACTCTTCAAAACATCAAAGAGGGCAATCCGGTGGCGGTTTACAAATCAGGAAGCAATTGGGGAAGTTTCATCGGGATTACTGCCAATAATTTGTATGTCGGCATGCGATGTTACATTTATGGTATTTTTGGTGGCATTGGCACTTTTTGGATTTTGATTCAAAATTGCATCATGCTGGGCTCTTTTCAATACTTTTTTTATGAAGAAGGTGTTTTTTGGGAAAGTGTTCGTGGCATTTGGATTCACGGCTCAATGGAGATTTTTGCCATCGTAATCGAATCGGCGGCTGGTTTTATTTTGGGAGCTTCTATCCTATTTCCGAAAACTTTCTCAAGGGTTCAATCG
>JBEILV010000045.1:0-18034 GCA_040379105.1 Flavobacterium sp. | reverse complement strand
TTTTTATTTATTAACTATATATTTTTACAATGAAATCGATTACGATTAAAGGATCAGAAAGAGAAAACGTAGGCAAAAAGGCAACGAAAGCCGTATGTGATGCTGGAATGGTTCCTTGCGTTATTTACGGAGGAAATCAACCAGTACATTTTGCAGCAGACGAAAAAGCATTCAAAAACTTGGTGTACACTCCAAATGCGCACACTGTTGTAATTGAGCTTGGTGGTCAGAAAATGGATGCCATTTTACAAGACATTCAATTTCACCCAGTTTCAGACAAAATTCTTCACATCGACTTTTACCAATTAAAAGACGACAAAGAAGTAGTGATGGAAGTACCTGTTCAAGTGGTTGGAACTTCGCCAGGTGTTCTTGGTGGTGGTGTTTTACGTTTGAACCAACGTCGTTTGAAAGTGAAAGCTTTACCAAAAGATCTTCCTGATTTTGTGGAAGCAAACATTTCTGAAATGCAAATGGGTAACAAATTGTATGTTACAAAAATTGAAACTAAGAATTTCAAATTATTACATCCAGACAATACAGTAGTAGCTCAAGTTCGTATTTCACGTGCCGCTTTAAAAGCAGCGCAAGAAGCTGCAAAAGCAGAAAAAGGCGGAGCAAAAAAGAAAAAATAATCTCTTTTTACTTGTTATCAAAAAAAAGCACCTCAATTCGAGGTGCTTTTTATTTTATAATCTAATTCGTTGTTTCTATTCTTCAAACAAAATCCAAGCGTCTTTGTTTTGATTGCTTTTGATGTTTTCCAAAGCTTCAATTGCCTCGTCGTTTGTAGCATAACTTCCATAAAAAACTGGAAACAAACCATATTTGTTAATTTCCCCAACTTTTGATTCAAAACCAGCATTCAATAAAATATTGGAAAATTTTTCTGCGTTTTCGTAGGTTTTGAAAGCACCACCCACAATATGATAATGATGTTTGGGTTGAGAAATCGTAACCGTGATGGCAGGTAGCGGATTTTCAATAAAAAAGGTGGCTTCTTGTATTTTTTGCTCCACTTTTTGTTGCACTTTTTGCGATACTATTTTGGTTTCTTGTGCTACGTTTTGCTGATAAAAATAGCCAGAAATGGCTGCCGTTACACTCGCAAAAATTACAAACGAAGCCGCATATCGCAACCAAGGAATAGATTTTTTATGGGTGTGAATAGCTTCGGTGTGTTCTTCAAAAATTTCAGATTGAACTTCGTTTTCCGAAATAACTTCAAGAATTTCTACAGTAGGTTCTTTCGCAATAATTCTAAAAACATTTTTGGACTGAACGGGTAACAAACCGAAAGATTGAAGGTTGAAATTAGTTACATCAAAAGGTGTAAAAACCAAATTGTTTTCAGAAGACAATTCAATTTTTCCTATTTTTTCAAACTCAAGCGTTTTTTTATGATTCAATACTTGCATCCACTCTTCAACTACGATGGCAATAAATCGTAAAGCAACCTCATAAGATACTCGTTCTTTTTGAGCCAAATGATTTGCCAACAAACCATCGTTGTTTTTGATATGTAAATTGAAAGAAACCAATTTTTTGGGTGGAGAAAAAGTTTGAGTAGCTGGAAAATACTGAGATGAGATGGTTTCGGTTAAAAAAGCACCAAAACCTGGCACCGTAACACACTGATACCGATAGAGTAATTCTGTAATAGATTGTTCAATTCGCATAAGGCAAATATTGAGTTTTTGAATGCTCAATCAAAATTTTATTGTGAGAAATTATTAACAATTACATAAAAATTACTTTACTTTGACTTTCAACTGATTGCCATGAACGACGAAGAATTACTTGCTCTCTTAGCCCTCATTAAAACAGAGGGAGTTGGAGATATTTTTGCTAAAAAACTACTATCGCATTTTGGAAATGCGGCCGATATTTTCAAAACCAACAAGAAAAAATTCCTCTCTATTGATGGAATTGGTGAGAAATTATATCAAAATCTTCAAAATCCATTAAATTTTAAAAAAGCGGAGCAAGAACTCGCTTTTATCAAAAAAGAAAACCAACACGTTCATTTTTTTCAATCCGACGGTTATCCTGAAAGATTGAAACATTGTGTTGACAGTCCTGTTTTGCTTTTCAGTTCTGGAAATATTTCTTTAGAAAATCAAAAAGTGATTAGCATTGTGGGTACTCGAAACATGACGAGCTACGGGGCTGAATTTTGTAAAAAGTTTTTAGAAGATTTGGCGCCTTTTTCACCGGTTATTATCAGTGGTTTTGCTTATGGTGTTGACATTCATGCACATATCACTGCAATGAACTTAAATCTTCAAACGGTGGGGGTTTTGGCGCACGGATTAAATCAAATTTATCCAAAAGACCATAAAAAACACATGCACAAAATGGAACAAAATGGTGGTTTTATGACCGAATTTTGGAGTGACTCGAAACCTGATAGAGAAAATTTTGTAAGAAGAAATAGAATTGTGGCAGGCATTTCGGAAGCAACGATTGTGATAGAAAGTGCTGAAAAAGGCGGATCTATCATCACCGCAAATTTGGCAAACGACTACAATCGAGATGTTTTTGCAGTGCCCGGCCGAGTGCAAGATAATTATAGTCAGGGTTGCAATTTGCTTATTAAAACACAACGAGCACACTTGTTGCAAAGTGCCAAAGACCTTGTTTATGTATTGAATTGGGAATCGAAAAAAAACAAAACCTCACAAAGTATCCAAAAGCAAATGTTTGTAGAAATGAATGAAGAAGAACAAATGATTTATGATTTTTTGCTCAAAAACGGTAAGGAACTATTAGATTTGATTGCCATTCAATGCGAAATGCCTGTATTCAAAATTTCATCGGTGCTCATTCAAATGGAGCTAAAAGGATTGATCAGACCTTTACCAGGAAAATATTTTGAAGCGATTTAAATCAAATTCTATTCATAAAAATAATTCAAGCGATCAAAAATAGGCTGTTGTCAACTCAAAAAAATGACTTATTTTTACGCTTTAAACGCAATAAAATTTCAAAAAAGATGAGTTCAGAAAAAGACGCAAAATTAAAAGCACTACAGTTAACTTTAGACAAGCTAGACAAAACTTATGGCAAGGGAACTGTAATGAAAATGGGGGATAAAGCCATCGAAGAAGTAGAAACTATTGCTTCTGGCTCATTAGGTTTAGACATTGCTTTGGGAGTAAATGGCTATCCAAAAGGAAGAATTATAGAGATTTATGGACCAGAATCTTCTGGTAAAACAACATTAACGCTTCACGCCATCGCAGAAGCACAAAAAGCAGGTGGCATCGCAGCTTTTATTGATGCTGAGCATGCTTTTGATCGTTTTTATGCGCAGAAATTAGGCGTCGATATCAATAGTTTAATCATTTCTCAACCTGACAATGGCGAACAAGCGTTAGAAATTGCTGAAAATTTAATTCGCTCGGGAGCCATTGATATTGTCGTGATTGACTCTGTGGCTGCTTTGACTCCAAAAAGCGAAATCGAAGGAGAAATGGGCGATTCAAAAATGGGTTTGCACGCTCGTTTGATGTCGCAAGCACTCAGAAAATTGACTGGAACCATCAGCAAAACACATTGTACGGTTTTCTTCATCAATCAGTTAAGAGAGAAAATCGGGGTAATGTTTGGAAATCCTGAAACAACAACAGGAGGAAATGCCCTAAAATTTTATGCCTCTGTACGTTTAGACATTCGTAGAGCTACACAAATTAAAGATGGCGAAAACGTGATTGGCAACAGAACGAAAGTGAAAGTAGTGAAAAACAAAGTAGCACCACCGTTCCGAACTGCCGAATTCGATATTATGTATGGAGAAGGCATCTCGAAAACGGGTGAAATTTTGGACTTAGCCGTTGAATATGAAATCGTAAAAAAAGCTGGCTCTTGGTTCAGTTATGGAGAAACAAAGTTAGGACAAGGTCGAGACGCAGTTAAAGGACTGATTAAAGACAATCCAGAACTTTCTGATGAATTGGAACACAAAATAAAAGATTGTTTAAAAGCGAAAAGTGAATAAATTAAAAGCCCTCTGGGGCTTTTTTTTATAAATAAACGCAACCATCAAAAAAATACAACGTCTATCAAAAAAATTAGAAATTGATTATGAAAACGCAAATTTTAAAAAGCAAGCTTTTACTATTCATTGCATTGCCCTTATTGTTTTTAGTAAACAATGCATGCACGCCAAACGAAGGCTCTGAATACCATTATGAAGTTTTACCGGTTGAAAGTTTCGAAGTGCCAGAAAGTTTTATTTTAGGCGAAACGTATGAGATATTAGTACGCTACAATCGCCCCACTACCTGCCATTATTTTAGCAATATTTATTGGGACAAAAACCTCAACGAAAGAATTATAGGCGTACAAGCTTTGGTTGAGCAACGCAACAACTGTTTGCCGAGTCCAGAAGGAGAAATGCTTTTTACACGCACATTTAATTTTTTGGTGACCAGCAACGGAAGTTATATTTTCAAATTTTTTAAAGGTCATGACGAAGAAAGCAACCCGATTTTTGAAACTATAGAAATTCCGGTAGAGGATTAAACCAAAAAATATTTTTTTGTGAATTTAGATGAAATCATTCTTGCCTGTCAGAAAAATGAAATCAAAGCACAAGAGCAACTTTACAAACTATTAGGAAGTAAGTTGTTTGTTGTGTGTCTAAAATATTCACGAAATCAAGCAGAGGCCGAAGATAATTTACAGGAATGTTTTCTATTAATTTTTGAAAAAATAAAACAGTTTCAGTTTAAAGGATCATTTGAAGGCTGGGCAAAGAGACTGACTGTTAACTATATATTACAACAATATAGAAAAAAGAACCATTTAGAAATTGTGTCCGAAAACTTCCCTGACGAAGTCGATGTAGAAATTGATGAAGATGATTTGTCACTAGATTATCTTTTAAGCTTAGTAAGAAGTTTACCCGAAAGGTATCGATTGGTTTTTACACTTTATGTATTGGACGGCTATGCACACAAAGAGATTGCAGAAATGCTCTCGATCGAAATTGGCACATCAAAATCAAATTTGGCGAGAGCTAAAATGATTTTAAAAAATAAAATTGAAAACAACACAACCTATAAAAACGTTGTGAAATAGAAGTTTTACAAAAAAGAGAATGAAAGAATCTAAAAACATTGAAAGACTTTTTCAAGAAAAATTCAGATCGCTCGAAGGCAATCCACCAGATTATATTTGGGACAAT
Organism: Flavobacterium sp.; assembly: GCA_040379105.1. Classification (GTDB taxonomy): domain Bacteria; phylum Bacteroidota; class Bacteroidia; order Flavobacteriales; family Flavobacteriaceae; genus Flavobacterium. The sequence goes on along the minus strand of JBEILV010000045.1, from coordinate 12,843 downwards.
ATTGCCGAACAACTGAATAAGAAAAAGAAAAAAAGAATGGTGCCAATCTGGTTTAGATACGGAGTTGCCGCTTCTGTAGCTTTGCTGATTGGTGTAGGAATTTATTTTATCAATGACAAAAATACTATTGATAAGCACAATCATAAGCAAGAAATTGTGTTGGAAAATGATGTTGACGAATCACAAAAAGTCCATGAGAAAAAAGTAGAATTTTATACTGACCAAAACTCAAATGCCGTTTTACCAAAAACCAAAAAAGCAGATGTTTTGATTGAAACAAACACCAGCAATAACAGCGTTGTTGATGGTACGTCAAAAACAGAAAAAGCAAGTTCTGCGAAATCAAATAAAACTTTAAATAGAAGCACGGTTCAAAATCAAAGTAAAATTGCCAATGTTTCGAAAAGAAAAAATACCGATGCAAATAAAAAATCGTCAAAAGTTGATCTTCTGAACCAAAAAAATCAATCCCTTTTCGTGGATAAACTAACTAACAACGAGCAAAAGGAATTTAATGAAGATAATGACCCTCTTGTTTCTACTCAAAGAATGGATCGTTTTTTAAATAGTTCGACGCAAACAATACAAGACAATCTGTATTTAAAATCAGAAATAGACCAAAGCGAAAATGTTGTGGTTGAAGAAAAAGCTCCAAATGCATTAGATGAATTGCTCAAGGCAAAAGAAAACGAAACAACAAAAGAGGTTTTAGTTGTCAAATCAAATAAATGGCAAGTTAATTCAAATGTAGCACCTGTGTTTTTCAATTCTTTGGCAGAAGGTTCGACCATTGATAGTGAGTTTGCTAACAATGACAAAACCTACGAAACCAATTTTAGCGTGGGTGTAGGAGTTCAATATGCTGTTAATAACAAGCTGTCCATCCGAACTGGTGTCAACAGATTTTCTTTAGGCTACAATACAAACGATGTTGCGTTTAGCGCAAATATGGAAGGCAGAGCCTTGGAGCATGTCAATCATTCAGCGATTGGGGCAACAATTGCCGTGAAAAAAATTAATACACCTAAAAGTAGCATCGACGAAACTTTTTCACAAGAAAACAATGGTTTTTTGAACCAACGCATCGGCTATTTTGAAGTACCGTTTGAAGTATCATATCAAGTTTTGAATAAGAAAGTAGGCGTATCAATTATTGGTGGTATGAGTTCGTTGTTTTTAGTAGAAAATCAAATTTCTGTAATTTCAAATGATTTTTCTACCCCCATTGGCGAAGCAAACAATCTAAACCCGTTAAGTTTTAGTACCAACGTTGGTTTGGGTTTTGATTATCCTTTTTGGAAATCATTTCATGCACACTTTGAACCTGTGTTAAAATACCAACTCAATACATTCAACTCAAATGTAAATGGTTTTAGACCCTTCTTTGTTGGGCTCTACACAGGCATTAGTTATCGTTTTTAAAATTGAAGCTTTAGTTGGTTTAGCAGCATTTCTAAAGATTTCCGTTGGGTCGTTATTACTTTTTGATTCAATCAGTAATAACAAAAAGAGCACAACCATGGGTGCTCTTTTCAATACAAAAGCCGCCTCAAAGATGGGTGGCTTTTTTTGTATTTAAAAAACAAATCATTATTGAATTAAAATTCGATGTGTTTCATTAATCTCTTCATTGCTCATCAATAATAAATAAGTTCCAGTTTTCATGGCACTAAGATTGATGTTGATCTCAGGATTTGAGTTTCGATTAGATACCTGATAAACTAATCTGCCGCTGATGTCATAGATTTTGATATCGATTGGAGATGCGTTATCAAGTTCATTTTTAATAACAAATTGTCCATTATTTGGATTGGGATATACTGAAAATTTGTTTTCAGCAAAATTCGAATTACTAAGCGTTGTACAACCAAAATCTATTGCCCAAGAATTCAGCGTGCCAGTATCGCCATTGTAAAAATCTGTGACTTTTAATTTCCAAATCCCTGCTTTAGGTTTGTTCAAGAAAACATCAAACGATTGATTTGGATTAAATGTCCCAGTCGTTGGTGAGCCACAAACAACATTTTGAGTATTATCCCTAAAGGTTGCTTGAATATTTTGGTTTTGCGGATTATTACAGTTTCTATTCCATACTCTTCTGCTTGTCCCATCAGGATGTTCAATTTCGATAACCAAATCTCCAATCCAAGTGTGTGTAATGTCTAAATTCACACCAAAATCTTCAATCAAACCTTCGTTTTCAACTTCTAATTGAACATTCATAGTTTCACCTGCAACATTGTTTCCATTTCCATCTGGTAAGAAAATCAACGTATTATTTGTGTATTGTTCACAATCAATGCCAATAGAAAAAGGGGTTGTGTTCACGTTATAAAAAATGTTTCCAACTCCTTGCACCATGATTCTACAAAATTGAGATGAAATGTTGTTTGGCACCACGATGTTTTCATTGCCATCATTGGGTGTGCTTTCTGATAGAACAATGTCAAAATTTTGACCGCCATCTATCGAAAGTAAGATTTTTACGTTTTGAGTGTTGATTGGTGCAGAGGTTGTACCTGCAACATTCCATGTAATTGTTTGTGATTCGTTTGCCAACCAAGTAATATTATTTTGATTTTGTGAGGTAACCGCAAAAGCATTGCCTGTATTGTGTGTAGTAACCGTCATGTTTCTTCTAGCAGTTTGACCGCCAAGAACAGCAACATTATCTCTAACTACCAATGCAAAATTCATTGTTCTTGACACATCTGGTACTACTTCCCAAGTGTCTTGTGTGCTGCCAAGCAAAACAGTAGGAAGTTGAGGTAAATATCTGATTGGCGACGAAGAAGGTGGTAATGATCGGAAGTTAGGTCCGCTAGCACTTGTTGATACGGGGGGTTGTTGGCTGATGTTGTTGTTGGTTTGTTCCCAGCAAAAAGTGAGAACGTCGTTGTCTGAGTCAGTTCCGTTGCCGGGTAAAAAGAAAGGAGTGCTTGCAGGAATGGTATAATTTGGAATAAAATTAATTACAGGTGCCGTATTGAAATTTTGTTGATTTTCAGAACAATTTCCAATACCAGCCACAAAACTGTCCATTTGCGCCAAACTTACGGCATGAAAATGGGAGTCTGAATTATTCTGAACATTTGGTGCGCAAATACCCGCATAAGCCATAATTGTGCTGCCACTTCCGGGTTCAACCGCAGTAGCATTAGATATGTTGCCATCGCAAGAATTATTAAAAGTGTGCGTAGCGCCATATTGATGTCCCATTTCGTGCGCCACATAATCCACGTCAAAAGGATCGCCAACTGGCGATGACGCACCAGTAATACCTCTTGCTTTACTGTTTGTACATGGCGAATTTAACTGCGCCAAACCTCCACCTCCGGTGCTCACCGTGTGACCAATATCATAGTTGTTTACGCCAATAAATGAGTTAATAACTGTTTGACTCTGATTGATTAATTGAGAAGAATTATTATTGTTAAAAGTATCACTGTCAATAAAAATTATTTCATCATTATTTGGAATTAATTGCATGGTCAAAGCCATGTCTTTTTCAAAAATTCCATTTACACGTGTCATTGTTACATTCATTGCTGCTAAAACAACAGCTTTTTTAGCTTCCAAAGTTGCGTTGTTTGCGCCGGCAGCATTAATATGAAAAGCAGAAAATTCAATCGTGCATGCCATTGCCAATCGGTAGGTTCTAAAAATTCCAGTATTAGCATTGATTGAATTGGTATTTCTTGGTGAAAAAAACACGGGTTCAATTTCATCAGACGGTTCATCTTCTACAAGGCATTCAAAACTTCTATTTGAAACGATATTTTTCTTGTTGTAAACTATGTAATAATTCAAGTCTTTTGTGTAAGTATCTATGTAAGTAGAGCCATTTTTTCCAGAAGTAATGAAGCCATGAAAACCAAAAAGGGTCACACTAAAACGTATCATAGCGGTTTTGTCTGTTGTCCCAAAACCTACATAAGATTGAATATTTGGATATTTAGCGGCCAAATCAGGATGCATAACGGGCGCATTATAAACTTGAAAAGTTTCCATTTTACCATCGTGCATTGGAAACGTTAATAAGACTAGCGAATTTTGGTCAACACCTCTTTCTGAAGCTTGGTTCAAAGCGGTTTTAATTTCATTCAAGTCTAAATGATAAATTTCAGATCTTGTTGGATGAGAATTTCTCTCCATTTTTGGAAGATGGTCGGTTAACCTTGAAAATGTTGGTGTCCAAAGATTTTCTTGCGCGTGAGCTGCAAAACCAAACACGATTAAAAAAAACCAAATAAAATGCTTTTTCATGTTTTTAATTTGTTTGTAAAAAATGTAATAAATAAGGTAAAATAAACTATAAATGTTAATTATAATCAATAATTCTCGCAATATATATATTTTTCGATAGATTTTTTAAACTAAAATATATTTCTTTTGTCATAATTATTACATTTACCAAAAATTAAATAACTCATGAATAAAATTACTTTTTCTGCATTGTTATTTGCATTAAGTTTTACTGCTATCAATGCGCAAAATAACCCAAGCAAAAATTTTGGTCCAGTCACTTCAAGATGCTCTACGGTTGAATATGAGCAAATCATGAAAGAAAGAGACCCTCAAATGCTTTCTAGTCGAGAGACAAATGAAATGGTATCTCAAATCATTGAAAATCAGAAAAATGCAAGAATTAGCAACAACGAAGTAGAAGGTGGCACCAATGTTTTGGTCATTCCGGTTGTTGTTCACGTGATCCACAATGGTGATGCTTATGGTCTTAATGAAAACATTAGAGACGAGCAAGTGATTTCTCAAATAACGGTTTTAAACCAAGATTTTAGAAGAATGCAAGGCACGCCGGGCTTTAACAGTGATGCTGTAGGTGCCGATGTAGAAATCGAATTTTGTTTAGCCAAAAGAGATCCCAATGGACAGACCACCACTGGAATTGACAGAGTACAATTAACTGCAGCTTCTTATACATCTATCGGTGCTGTTGAAGCAATTAAACCAATTACTATATGGGATCCAAACCAATACATGAACATTTGGGTGGTCAATTTAGGGAATAGTGATTTGTTGGGTTATGCACAATTTCCAAATAACAGTGCCTCACAGGCAAGCACCGATGGTGTGGTTATTGGGCATCGTTATTTTGGATCAAGAACCTTATATCCACAAGGAACTTATACCTCGCCTTATGATAGAGGAAGAACTACAACGCACGAAGTAGGCCATTTCTTAGGATTGATTCATATTTGGGGAGATAACAGTAGTTGTACTGTAAACGCTACAGATTCATTTAAAGATTTTTGTCCAGATACGCCCGCTGCAGCCAATGATAATGGCACTTGTGGTGTGTTCGACTCTTGCCCTTCAAGCCCTGGATTCGACATGGTTGAAAACTATATGGACTATACCAATGATTCTTGTATGAATATTTTCACGCAAAATCAAAGAACAAGAATGAGAACTTATCTCACTACTTTTAATAGAAGACAGCAATTATTAACTTCGCTTGGGTGTGTTGTTCCATTGAGTACTCCTGCTTTTGAATTGATTCACGGGTTAAATGTTTATCCAAATCCAGCGCAAAGCACTTTAAATATCGACATTAAATCATCTGATTTATTGCCAGAAAACTATGTGATTTATAATGCTTTGGGTCAAAGAATTGTAAACAAAACAGTTGAAAACAACGTTGATTTAAGCATAGATATTTCAGGCTTTACCAATGGTGTTTATTTTATTCAAATAACTAGAGAAGGTGAGTCTAAAACATTGCAGTTTGTGAAAAACTAATTTTCAAATTTTTTAATATCATAAAAGAGGACATTTAAAAGCGTCCTCTTTTTTTTATTCTACCAATAGCTCTAAATTTGCTAAAAAATTAGTTTTGAAAATATATTCAAACATTCAAGATTTCAAATCGTCACGAAAAACCGTTCTTACACTCGGCACTTTTGATGGTGTTCATGTGGGTCATCGAAAAATCATAGAACAGCTAACCCAAATCGCAAAAGCAAATGCGTTAGAAAGCGTGGTGCTCACTTTTTTTCCACATCCACGAATGGTGTTGCAAGATGCCGACATCAAACTGTTAAATACTATGGAAGAAAAAACAGCATTGATGGCCGGATTAGGAGTAGATCATTTTATCATTCATCCTTTCGACAAAGAATTTTCTCGATTAACCGCCGAAGAATTTGTTTCGGAAATACTTGTTGAAAAACTTCAAATTTCCAAAATAATCATTGTCTATGACCATCGTTTTGGAAGAAATAGAAATGCGAATATCGATGACTTGATTGTGTTTGGCGCACATTATGGTTTTGATGTGATTCAAATTTCGGCGCAAGAAATAGAGGATGTTTCTGTGAGTTCAACAAAAATCAGAAATGCTTTGAATGAAGGTCAAATTGCACTCGCCAATCAATATTTAACGCAGCCTTATGTACTTTCTGGCACTGTTGAATCGGGAAGAGGCATTGGAAAAACAATCCAATTTCCAACGGCCAATTTGAAAATTGATTCTTCCTTTAAATTGATTCCAAAAAATGGAGTTTATGCCATTCAAAGTTTTTTTAATAACCAACTTTTAAAAGGCATGATGAACATTGGCACCAATCCAACAGTGGACGGGACACATATTTCTATTGAAATTCATTTTTTTGATTTTGACCTCAACATTTACGGACAAAGCATTCAAATTCAGATGCTTCAATTCATCAGAGCAGAGCAAAAATTTGAAAACTTAGAAGCTTTACAAAATCAATTGATGCGCGATAAAGAATTTTGTATCAAAAACATATTCTGATAAAGATGAAACAATGGCTTTACAAACCTGTTGATATTTTCCCGCTTGTTTTGTTCCGGTTGTTTTTAGGATTTGTCCTTTTGGCAGAAGCGCTGAACGCCATACTCAGCGGTTGGATTGAAAAGGTTTTTTCGGAAACTCCTTTCACTTTTCCCTTCATTGGTTTTGAATGGCTACAGCCATTTTCAGGCAACGGAATGTATGTTTATTATTCTGTTTTGGCGGTTTTGTCCATTTTTGTGATTTTAGGGTATCAATATAAATGGGCCATGGCAGGTTATGGATTTTTGTGGGCGGGAGTCTATTTAATGCAGAAAACGACCTACAACAATCATTTTTATTTGCTATTGATTGTTTGCTTTCTCATGTTTTTACTGCCAGCCAACCGCGCTTTTTCTATAGATGCTAAACGAAATCAATCTTTTGCGACCAACGCAATGCCGCAATGGATGTTGTGGGCTATGATGGCTCAAATTACGATCGTTTATGTTTTTGGAGCCATTGCCAAAATATATCCCGATTGGTTAGACGGCACTTGCACTCGCATCATTTTCGAAAACAGAATGCACCATCCAACGCTCAAAAATCTTTTTAATCATCACTATTTTCATTTGTTTATAGCCTACGCTGGTATTTTTTTCGATGGTTTTGTCATTTTCTTTTTGCTTTGGTCTCGAACCCGAACTTTGGCACTCATTGCTTCTTTGATCTTTCATTTGTTCAATTCTTTGACTTTACCTGTGGGAGTTTTTCCTTATTTTGCTTTGAGTTTTATTGTGTTTTTTTATCCTGCTTCCAAACTCAGAAAGTGGTTTTTTCAAAAACCAATTACGCAACTTCAATCCATTCCTATTCCTGAGCAGGGAAAAATATTGGTGAATTTTGTTTTTATTCCGTTTTTGATTGTTCAGTTGCTTCTCCCCGTGCGTCATTGGTTCATTCCGGGCGATGTTTTGTGGACCGAAGAGGGACATCGGTTAAGTTGGCGCATGATGTTGCGTTTTAGAAGTGGCGAAACCACCATCAAACTCTACGATTACGAAGCCAAAGACACTACCTACTATAAAATTGACGAACGTTTTAACACCCATCAGAAAAGGTTTTTGAGTGCGTACCCAGATGGAATATGGCAATTTGCGCAGTTTTTGAAAGAAGAAAAAGCGAAAGAAGGTAAAAAAATTGGGGTTTTCTATGATGCTTTTGTATCTGTGAATCAGCATCCAAAAAGAAGATTGGTAGATCCGAAAGTTGATTTAGCGCAAGCCAAATGGGATTATTTTGGACATAATGATTGGATTTTGTTGTATGATGAAAACGGCAATCTGATAAAAAAATGAGTTCTTTTGAATGTATAGAACAAGTGGTTTGTCTATTTTTGGACATTCATTTTCTGGATTCAACTTTTCATAATTTGTAAATTTTGGAAATGGACTCGATAAAGAAATTTAATTTAAAAAGATGATTTTGATATTTAGCAGCTTTTTTAGCCCTGATTGAAGCGAAAAGCCCGTAAAATTTTTGGGCTTGTTTTTTAAAGTTGGGGGCGAGCGACTTTAGAAGCTCCGCCACGAACTTATAAAAAACAGCCCAAAAATTGCGGACTTGCAGCGAAAAGCAGGAGAAAGCTCTTAGAAAAAAAGATAAATTTGATAATAAAAACCTACTTAAAATGACGAGAAATAACTGGACAAAAGAGGAAATACTGGCCATTTACAACCAACCCATGATGGATTTATTGTTTGAAGCAGCAACGATTCATAGGCAACATCATAACCCTAACGAGGTGCAGGTTTCGACGTTGCTTTCTATCAAAACGGGCGGTTGTCCAGAAGATTGTGGCTATTGTCCGCAAGCGGCGCGCTATCATACGAACATCGAAGGCAACGATTTGATGTCGGTGCAGCAAGTGAAAGCGCAGGCTTTAAGAGCAAAATCGAGCGGATCGTCGAGGGTTTGCATGGGTGCAGCTTGGCGCAATGTGAAAGACGGTCCAGAATTTGACCAAGTGCTAGAAATGGTGCGAACGATTAACAAACTCGACATGGAAGTTTGCTGCACGTTGGGCATGATTACCGAAAATCAGGCGAAAAGATTAGCAGAAGCTGGACTTTATGCTTACAACCACAATTTAGATACCTCGGAAGAATATTATAAGGAAGTGATTTCGACACGGGGTTTTGAAGACAGAATCCAAACGATTGAAAATGTTCGAAAAACGAATGTAACAGTTTGCAGTGGCGGAATCATCGGCATGGGCGAAAGCTTGGAAGACCGCGCCGGCATGTTAGTGGCTTTGGCATCATTGAGTCCGCAGCCAGAATCGGTGCCAATCAATGCTTTGGTGGCGGTGGAAGGCACGCCGATGGCAGAAGAAGCGCCTGTTTCTATTTGGGAAATGATCAGAATGGTTGCTACGACTAGAATTGTGATGCCCGAAACGCAAGTGCGCCTTTCGGCTGGACGCACTCAAATGACGCAAGAAGGACAAGCGATGTGCTTTTTTGCGGGGGCAAATTCAATTTTTGCGGGCGATAAATTATTGACCACGCCCAATCCTGACGTGAATGAAGACATGAAAATGTTCAAACTTTTAGGTTTAGTGCCTCAAAAACCATTCACAAAAATCAGTCAGCCGAAAACAGTGGAAGCGGAAGATTCTGAATTTGTGCCTTTGGGCGAAAAACCAAAATGGTCGAGACCTGGACATCAAATAGAGCGAAATTTGAAGGTTTCAGCGAAGAAATAAATAAACCTAAAAGACCCATCTTTATCAATGGGTCTTTTTTTTTCGATGATCGTGATGTAAGAATTTTTGAAACAGAGGCGCTACAAACTGCTCACGGTTTGGTTCAATTCCAGTGCTTTTCCGTCGGTGAGCAACGACACAAATCGGCACACCATCATCAATCGTTCGTAGAGATCGTCGGGAATTTCTCTATATTTTTCGGGCATTAATTTGAGCGTCAACCGATCAAAACTTGTTGGGTTTCCGTCGTAGGTGCGATTGACAGCCAGTGTGAAAACATCTAATAAACGGTGGATGATTTGGTATCCTTTAAGTTCTTTTTCAATGACTTGACGACTTTGATAAATGTTTTGAATGCTCAATTGAATGATGTCTTTCATTTGTGCTTTGTATCTGCTTTTTTCGATCAGTGACGTATGAAACGCACCCATCAAAATCTCAGATTCGTGTTTCATAAACAACTGTGCGGCTTCTTGAATTAAACTTCCAATGGTTAGCGCGCGCAAATAGCTGATGCGGTCTTCTTTTGTGGTGAGAGAATGATATTTTTGTGTGTCGATGTGTGGCACCAATTTGATCAAATATTCTAGTGCGTATTCTTCGGGAATCCAACCTAGATTGATTCCGTCTTCGAAATCTATAATTGTGTAGCAAATATCGTCGGCTGCTTCTACAAGAAAAGCCAGTGGATGTCGCACAAAACCGATGTCGTTGGCTGTTTTATTGGGAATTAATCCAAGTTCGTTGGCCACTTCTTCAAAAAAAGCTTTGTCCGATTGAAAAAAACCAAACTTTTTGTCCACGATGGATGCGGTTGGTTTTTTGGGCAAACTTTCTTTCGGGTATTTCGTAAATGTGCCTAAAGTGGCGTAGGTCAACCTTAAACCGCCTTCTACACCTTCACGCGAAGCCGTTAAAACAGAAAAACCGTTGGCATTGCCTTCAAAATCGATTAAATCTTGCCATTGTTTTGCTGAAAGATGGTTTTGATATTTTTTGCCATTGCCGATGCTAAAAAATTCGCCAATGGCTTTTTCGCCTGAATGTCCAAAAGGTGGATTTCCGATGTCGTGCGACAAACACGCGGCGGCGACAATTGCTCCAAAATCGTTCATTTGATACCCGTGAATGGTTGCAAGATGCGGGTATTTCTCCAAAATTTGTTTGCCAACCAAACGACCCAAAGACCGACCTACAACTGAAACCTCAAGACTGTGCGTGAGGCGGTTATGAACAAAATCTGTTTTCGAAAGAGGTATCACTTGGGTTTTGTCTTGCAAACTTCTAAAAGTTTGCGAAAAAATAATCCGGTCATAATCCACTTCAAATCCCAATCGGGTGTCGTTTTCCTCGGTTCTTAATCGTTTGTTGGTGTCGCCCTGACGTTTTAAAGATAAAAGTTGTTCCCAGCGCATGCGGTAGTTTTTGTTAAATTGATGGTGCCTGATTTTCTTCTCTAGAAAAATTTGAACTTTTTGCTGTGTTTGCATTTTTTAAAAGAGTCCAGATTTTTTTTCAAAAATAGTCATAGCAATCAAAATATCGGCAGAATTATGGTTTTGTAAGCAAGATATTTTGTAAAGGTCGTTGTTGCGCATTGCAGCGATGAAATAAAAATGTAGTAACGCCTCATGGTCAAGCAATTTTTGAAATATTATGCTAATTTTGATTCAAAATTAAAAGTCGGCACATGCAACACACCATAGAAAACGAACATTTGATTTGCACGATTGCGTCCAACGGAGCAGAAGTGCGGTCGTTGAAAAACAAAGCAACAGGCGAGGAATATATTTGGCAAATCAATCCGAATGTTTGGGGCAGCAGTGCGCCAGTTTTGTTTCCAGCCATTGGAAAAATTAAAGAAGATCGAATCGTTTACAACGGCAAGGATTTTGCGATGTCCAAACACGGCATTATTCGCAACAACGATTTGCTTCTTTTTGAGAAAAAAAGTGATTCAGCATGTAGTTTTTCTTTGGAAAGTTCTGAAGCGACTTTCAAACAATATCCATTCAAGTTTAAGTTTTCAGTGGTTTTTAGTTTGGTTGAAAATCGGTTGTTGATGGAATATGTGGTTGAAAATAAAGACGATGTTCCGATGCATTTCTGTTGTGGCGGACATACGGCTTATGCGATTCCGTTGAACGAAAAAACGAAATTATCGGATTATGTGATTGAATTTCCCGAAAAAATAGATTTAAACGCACGCAAACTTGGCGCATCAGGATTGCTTTCAGACGTGGAACGCAACATCCCGACTGAGGCAAATTGTTTGACGCTTTCAGCAACGCTTTTCAACGAAGATGCATTGATTTTTCCAAACATTTCCTACGATTGGGTTCGGTTGCGCAAGAAAGCAGCCGAAAAAGGCGTTATGGTGCGATTTTATGGCTATCCAAATTTGGCGTTGTGGTCGAAACCCGGCGCAGATTATGTTTGTATTGAGCCTTGGCTTGGACTTCCAGACCATGAAGAAGAATCGATACATATTTCGGAAAAAGCGACTTATCAAAGCATTGCGCCTAATGAAACTTTCAAGATTTCTATTGAAACGGAAGTTGAGGGATGAGGAAGGGAAGGAATTTTGGTGTTTGGAATGATTCATTAATAATTTTGAAATAGATGAAAACGCATTTGTTTTGATACTTTTATGGAATAATTTTCATTTTATGAATTCACAACTAAAATCTGCACTTATTCTACTTGAAAATGTATTTTTAGGAAACGCAACCTTTACTCGTTCAAAGTTTAAAGAAAGACTTCAAAAAGATGATAACAAGTTAAAACATTCCGACACCACGATTTCACGATTATTACTGTTTATTCATGATGTTTTTGGGATTAAGTTGCGATTTAACAGAAACGGCACTATCGAAATAGAAGATCAAAACGAAAGTGATGCTTCTAAATATCAATTCATAAAATCACTTTTGCTTTTTGGAAAAATTAAAGAAAATGATCTTTTAATCAATCATCATTTTTCGTTTTCAAACGAAAATTATTTCCAAAACTCTGAGTTAATAACCAATATTTACGAGTGCATAATACAACAAAATCTCGTTAAAATTAATTATCGAAAATTTAATCATAATCAATCAATTGAACGTATTTTAAAGCCACTACTTATCAAGGAATATTTAGGTCGTTGGTATTTGATTTCAAAAGATGAAGACAATAACCATATCGTGCAAGGTATTGATAGAATTGTATCATTTGAAAAACTACCTAAGAAATTTAAGCCTAGTTTTGACACGCCACAATTGTACGACAACACAATTGGTGTAAATTATTCTGGCAATGTGGTTCATTTAATCATTTGGGC
>JBEILV010000044.1:0-18222 GCA_040379105.1 Flavobacterium sp. | reverse complement strand
GTTCCATATTCAAAGAAACAATCTTTGATAATTTATTTAGAAGATTGGTCAATCATAAACATTATGGTTGGAAGCAAATAGTAGTAATTAAGTAAGTAACTCTATAAAAGGTATAGCATGGTGCCCCAAAATCTTTCCAACAAAAAGTAATTCAGAAATGGAATCAATATAAACCATACAAGGGCGTAATGAGACGGACCTAAAACATAAGCATAAGACAAGACAAGACCCATCAACCCTAAGTTGGAAATCAGCGAGGAAATGAAGATATTGTTTGTTTTTTTAAACAACAAAATATTAACAATTGTTAAAGATAAACCCGCAATATCTAAATATAAAATACCCTCTAAATTCAAATAATAATGGTTCAAACCAGTAAAAAACACAAAAACAATTGTCAAGCCAAAAAGCATGGTGTTATTGAGGTAAGCACGAAGATAATTAGGATTGTCAGGCGTAAAATGGTTATTATTACTTATATAACTATTCCAAATTTGTTTCATATTAAAGTTTTAGCTGTTAAAACACACCCTTTTTGGCTTCGCTAAATTAATTAAAGTTTTTTACTAAACCCACATTTTAACTTTAAAAAAAATTAAACAATGTTGTTTAACTAAAAAATATGATTTCAAGCGAATAAAAAAAACATTCGTAGGTTTTTAACTTTTGTTTAATTTATTTAAAACCAACTGCGTTTGAATGTTAGCTTCTTTAATTTTTAATACTTCTAAAAACTTAATATGGGCAACTGAATTTGGATTGAAAGCTTTGTGTTGATAAGATTGTTTTAAAGACTGAATATCATCGATGAGCGAAAAAACAGATGCATCTATCGCATTTTCTTTAAATTTTTGCCAAATAAAATCAATTGCCAAAGCTGACGGATGCAACATATCATTTTCATAAAAACGATAATCACGCAATTCGTCCATCAACAATTCATAACTTGGAAAGTAATATAATTTAGAGTTTTCATTTTTTTCAATCACTTCGTGAAGTGCTGCAAATAAATGAGATTTACTTCTTTGATTTTCTACAAAGCCATCTTTTTGATGTCGCACAGGCGAAACAGTCCAAATAAAATCAACATTTGGGTTTATCTTTTCGATTTTAGAAACAATTTCGTTCAAATGAGAAGCTATTTTTGCCACCGACAAAATTCTTTTTTCAAAATGATTTTGCGGAAGTTTATGACAATTAGAAACTATCTTTTGGGTTGACTTTTCCACATAAACCCAAGCGGACCCCAAAGTGATTACTATATGTGAACTTTCAATGATTTGCTTATGAAAATCAATAAGTTCCTGATTCAAATGTTCGACCAATTGATTCGAATTGGCTTGACTCATTGACGAATGAACTTCGAAAGAATGCCACAATTCTTGATGTTCAAAAATGTCATTTCCGTCATATAAACGTAAATCAATAGCGCGCTCGATCAAATCTAAAATAGATTTTGGATTAAAAACGATTCCGAAAGGATTGATTTTTGCATCAAAAGAAAAATAGTCCAACTTCTCGCCTATATTGTTCGCAAAGCAAGAACCCAAAAGCAAAACTTTTGAAGTGTATGAAATTGGATTTTCAATGGGACGTATTTTTACCTCTGTTTTAAATTTCATACAAAAAATTGCAATTTTCTATGCCGTGACAAATTTTCGAGCTTCTTCTATTGCTGTTTTTAATCCTTCTGTATTTTTTCCGCCAGCGGTTGCAAAAAATGGTTGTCCGCCGCCGCCGCCTTGAATGTGTTTTCCCAATTCTCGCACCACTTGTCCGGCATTTAATTTCTGATTTTCTACTAATTCTTTAGAAATGTAGCAAGTCAACATCGGTTTATCGTCTGTAATGGTGCCAAACACTAAAAATAAGTTGTCTTTATTTTGTCCCATTTCATAAGCCAAATCTTTAGCACCATTGGCATCTAAATCGATTGTTTTGGCTAAAAAATCAACACCGTTCACTGTTTCAAACTCATGCATCAAACTTGACTTCATTTGCTTGGCTTTCTCTTTAAGTAATTGCTCAATTTGTTTTTTCAATTTGGCATTGTCATCTTGCAGCGAAATGATTGATTTCAACGGATCTTGTGCATTTTTCAACACATTTTTTATTTCATTAAAAACATGCGATTGATGCAAGAAAAAGTCTTTAGCCGCAACATTTGTAATGGCTTCAATCCTGCGAATACCCGCCGCTACAGCACCTTCTGATACAATTTTAAAATACCAAATATTTGCAGTGCTCTTCACGTGTGTGCCACCGCAAAGCTCCATCGATTCGCCAAATCGGATGGCACGAACCACATCGGCATATTTTTCGCCAAACAAAGCACTGGCGCCTTGCTCAATGGCTTGTTGGTATATCAAAGACCTGTTTTCTTCCAAAATCAAACCTTCTCTGATTCTTGCGTTTACGAATTGTTCTACGGCATCTAACTCTTCAGAAGTCATTTTTGAAAAATGTGAAAAGTCGAATCGTAAGTTATTTTCGTTCACAAGCGATCCTTTTTGTTCCACATGAGTGCCCAAAATAGTTCTCAAAGCTTGGTGTAATAAATGCGTTGCCGTATGATTTGCTTCTGTGCGTGAACGCAAATCTTTGGCAACTTTTGCTTGATAACGTGCTGATAAATCGGTTGGTAGGGTTTTGGTAAAATGAATAATGACATTGTTTTCTTTTTTAGTGTCAAAAATATAATACACATCGCCATTTGAAGCTTCCAAAACTCCCCTGTCTCCCACTTGACCTCCGCCTTCAGGATAAAAGGGAGTGTAATTAAACACCAATTGAAAAACTTCTCCATCTTTCGCACTGTCCACTTTTCGGTAACGAGTAATCTTTACTTGCGCTTCCAAATGATCATAACCTATAAATTCCTGTTCATCGTCTTCAAATAAAATTTGCCAATCGCCTGCTTTCACTTGCGAAGCAGCTCTCGAACGATCTTTTTGTTTTTGTAGTTCGCTGTTGAACTCAACTTCGTCTAAAGTCATTCCTTTTTCACGAAGAATCAACGCCGTTAAATCGATTGGAAAACCAAACGTGTCATATAAATCAAACGCTTTTTTGCCAGAAACCACAAGCCCGTTGGTATGGCTGATGATAGAATCGAGCAAAACCAACCCTTGATCCAAAGTTCTTAAAAATGAAGCTTCTTCTTCCTTGATCACATTAGCGCAAAGCATGCGCTGGGATTTGATTTCTGGGAAAAATTCTCCCATTTGGTTCGCTAAAACTTCCACTAATTTAAAAATGAAAGGCTCTTTGGTTTCTAAAAAAGTAAAACCATAACGAATCGCACGGCGTAAAATGCGGCGAATCACATAGCCAGCTCCCGTGTTGGAAGGCAACTGTCCGTCGGCAATGGAAAAAGCAACTGCTCGAACGTGGTCGGCCACCACACGAATGGCAATATTGGTCTTGTTTTGTTCTTCTTGTATTGACAAGTCGCGACTTGTCATTGCATCATTTGGAGTATATTTAAAACCCGTAATGGTTTCGATTTCTCTGATCATCGGGGTAAAAACATCCGTATCGTAATTTGAAGTAACGTTTTGCATCGCCATACACAAACGTTCAAAGCCCATGCCTGTATCCACGTGTTGCGCAGGTAGTTTCTCGAGAGATCCATCGGCTTTACGGTTGAATTCCATAAACACATTGTTCCAAATTTCAACCACTTGTGGATGATCGTTGTTGACCAAACTTTTGCCAGAAACGGCTGCTCTTTCGCCTTCCGAGCGCAAATCGATGTGGATTTCTGAACAAGGTCCGCAAGGTCCCTGATCGCCCATTTCCCAAAAATTGTCTTTTTTGTTGCCTAATATGATGCGGTCTTCAGGCACAAATTGTTTCCACAAATCAAAAGCTTCTTGGTCAAAAGGAACGTTTTCATCTGGATTTCCTTCAAAAACAGACACATACAAACGATCTTTGTCTAATTTTAAAACTTCGGTCAAAAATTCCCAAGCCCAAGCAATGGCTTCTTTTTTGAAATAATCGCCAAAAGACCAATTGCCTAACATTTCGAACATGGTGTGATGATAGGTATCAAAACCCACATCTTCCAAATCGTTGTGTTTTCCTGAAACGCGCAAACATTTTTGTGTGTCGGCAATTCTTACACTTTTCGGAGTGGCATTTCCTAGAAAATATTCTTTGAATTGGGCCATTCCAGAGTTGTTGAACATTAAGGTAGGATCGTCTTTCAAAACAATGGGTGCAGAGGGCACAATGAGATGTCCTTTAGATTCAAAAAACTGTAAAAATTGCTTGCGAATGTCTTGTGATTTCATTTGAAATTAGATTGTCTTTAGGTTTGAAATTTAGAAATTGAACGTCGAAAATAGGGTTTCAAATTTTAATTTTTCTGTAAAGTTTAATTTGAAAACCCATAAAGTCGAAACATTTCTTAAATTTGTTCGTTTTTGATTAAAAACAGCGCAAAAATAGCAATATTTAAGGAATGTCGAAGAAAGTAAAATATTATTACGATACAGAATCTTTAGCTTATAAGAAAATTACCAAAAAAAAGGGTACCAATTTCGGGTATGCGATGCTTTTTTTGTTTGCCTCTGCATTGTTTGGTTTCTTATGTTTTGTGATTCTTTTAAACACACCGTTTTTTGAAACTCCAAAAGACAAATTGCAAGCTCGAGAAATCGACAATTTGAAACTCAATTTAGAGCAACTCAAAAAGCGCATGGAATTGGCTCAAAATGTTTTGGCAAATATCGAAGAACGCGACAACAATATTTATCGAATTTATTTCAACACGTCCCCGATTCCTGATGAACAAAGAAAAGCGGGATTTGGTGGAGTGAATAGATACGACAAATTGAATGGCTACAACAATTCGGATTTGATCAAACAAGCCACACAACAAATGGATTTGCTATCGAAAGAATTGGTGGTGCAATCCAAATCGTTGGATGAAATTGTGTTGTTGGCAAAAGACAAGCAAAAATTACTTTCTGCGATTCCCGCCATTCAACCCGTTAAAAATGAAGATTTAAAGCGCATGGCTTCTGGTTTTGGATATCGAAACGACCCATTTACAAAAATCAAAAAATTCCATTACGGGATGGATTTTACCGCCAAAACGGGCACTCCGATTTATGCAACCGGCGATGGCGTTGTTGAGAGAGCCGACAATTCGATGTCTGGATTTGGAAATTTGATCATCATCAACCACGGATTTGGCTACAAAACCTATTATGCACACATGAGCAGTTACAAAGCCAGAGCGGGACAAAGAGTGAAAAGAGGCGACATTATTGGATTGATAGGAAGCACAGGCCGAAGCGAAGGACCACACTTGCATTATGAAGTGCATAAAGACGGACAACCCATCAACCCTATTAATTTCTATTATGGAAGTATTTCTGCGGAAGAATTCAAAGCCATTTCAGAATTGGCAAACCAAGAAAACCAATCTTTAGACTAATGAAAGTAAATTTACCTGAAAAAAGATATTACAGCATTGGCGAAATTTCGAGTGCCTTTGGAGTAAACAGCTCGTTGATTCGTTTTTGGGACCAAGAATTTGACATCATTCAGCCGAAAAAAAACGCCAAAGGCAACCGCATGTTTACGCCAGAAGATGTGAAAAATCTCGAATTGATCTATCATTTAGTAAAAGAGCGTGGTTTTACTTTGGAAGGTGCACGCATTCATTTGAAGGAAAACAAAAAGAAAACCCTCGACAAATTTGAAATGATTCAAAAATTAGAAAACATCAAATCTGTTTTGATGCAATTGAAAGAAAATTTGTAACAAAACCCTCATTTGTTGGACTTATATTACGTTTTAAACTTTAAAAAAAACTATTGAACAATGAAAAAAATCACTGTTATTATTATCGTCGTTGTTATATTCATTTTTGGCATTTGGGCCATCGTCAGCTACAACGGATTGGTAGAAACTTCTGAAAACGCAAAAACTTCTTGGTCGAATGTAGAAAGCAGCTACCAAAGAAGAAACGATTTGATTGGAAATTTGGTAAAAACTGTGCAAGGAGCAGCCGATTTTGAAAAAAACACACTCGTTGAAGTGCAAGAAGCGCGCTCGAAAGCCACTTCCATTACGATTGACCCAACGAATATTACTCCTGAAAACATGGCGGAATTTCAAAAAGCACAAAGCGGTTTGACGGGTGCTTTAAACAAATTAATGGTAAGTGTTGAAAATTATCCAGATTTGAAAGCCAACCAAAACTTTTTGGAATTACAATCGCAATTGGAAGGAACTGAAAACCGTATCAATGTTGAAAGAAACAAATTCAATGAAACGGTCAACATTCATAACAAAAAAACCAAAACTTTCCCAAGCGTGATTACTGCCAAATTGTTTGGTTTTGATGAAATGGGAAGATTTGAAGCAGAACAAGGTGCTGAAAAAGCTCCCGATGTTGAGTTTAATTTTTAGTCAACATTTAATCTTTACCCCGCTTTAATTGCGTTAGTGATTGAAGTGGAAATCCTTTTTAGTTCCGAATGCATTCGGAACTAAAAAGTTTAAAACGGAAAGCACTCCCGATCAATATCGGGACGCCGAGTACTGGACGCCCAAAACCTTTAAAAAATTCATTATGCCTACTTTTGATTTTATTACCAAAAACGATGAAAATGCCATTGTAGAAGCGATTGGTCAAGCTGAACAAAACACGAGTGGCGAGATTAGAGTGCATATTGAAAAACACACCGAATTGACCCCGATTGAAAGAGCGAAAGAAGTTTTCTATGAATTAGGAATGGACGCTACCGAACTCAGAAATGGCGTGTTGTTTTACGTTGGCGTGGACGATCATTCATTTGCAATCATTGGAGATGAAGGCATAGACAAAGTGGTTCCCAACGATTTTTGGGAAAGCACAAAAGATATAGTTATTGATCATTTTAAGAAAAAAGAATTCCGTGAAGGCTTGATTGCTGGAGTTTTAAGAGCAGGAGAACAGCTCAAGAGATATTTTCCGAGTACCAACAACAATCCAAACGAACTCAGTAACGAAATTACAAGAGGATGAAACTAATTTTTAGAGATTATTCACACTATTTGACCGCTTTTTTATTGGTTTTTGTCACAGCGATTTATGGACAAATGCCAGAAAAGCCGAGCAAAGCCGAAGGTGTTTACGAAATTGGTGTAGATGTTTTGTCAGACGATGAAAGCAATGCCTTGAAAGCTAAATTGAAAAATTATGCCGACACAACCTCAACTCAAATTGTCGTTATTTTTCTCAAAACCACCGATGGCAATGAAATCAACTATTTTACGGCACAATTAGGCGAAAAATGGGGAGTTGGGCAAAAAGGCAAAAACAACGGAATCATTCTTTTAGCAGCCATCGACGACCGAAAAGTGAGCATTCAAAACGGTTATGGCACAGAATATTTACTGACCGATGCTTTGTCGAAACGAATCATTGAGCAAATCATCAAGCCCAATTTTAAATCAGAAAACTACTATCAAGGCGTGGATGCTGCCACCACGGCGATGATGCAAATCATGTCGGGCGAATATAAAAATGAATCCAAAGGAAGCGGCGGCAGTCCACCTTACTTTTTGATAGTGATTGTTATTTTGATTATCATTTTTTCTATTGTTAAAAACAAAGGCGGAGGCAAAAACGGAGGAAGAAGAAGCATGAATGGCCCAAGTTTGATGGATGTGCTCATTTTGAGTAGCTTAGGCAGTGGCGGCGGTGGTCGCTCTTCTGGCGGAGGATTTGGAGGAGGAGGATTTAGTGGCGGCTTTGGCGGTGGAAGTTTTGGTGGCGGTGGAGCTTCGGGAAGTTGGTAGGTGTAAGTAATTTTGGAGGAAATAACATAAATCTGAAATTAATACTAATTTAAAAAACAATAACTTATGAAGAAAATTATTTTTTTCTTGATTTTTATTTCAACTTTGGGATGTACGAAAACTGAAGTTGGAAAAACGACTTACTCAACAAGTTCGAAAAAAGTATTTTTACTAATTACCGAAAATACTACAAAAGATGAATTGACAAAAATTTGTGCAGAATTTAAGTTATTGAAAAACATTGATATTGATTTTTCTGAGAGTACATTCTATAAAGACGGAAAAGTAAAAAATGTAAATTTAAACGTTGATTGTAATGATGGCTATAGTGGTGTTGCAATAAATTATGGTTCTACTTTCAATATAAATAATTGTGGTTTTCAGAGGGACTACACAGAAAATGCAGAAATACCTTGGAAAATTGGCTCTATGTAAAATGTAAAAACTACTTACAACGGCCGTTTCTCGCAATTGCGAATTTTGCTATAAGTTCACGTTCACGTTTCGCAAGAATTTTTATCTTTAATAGAAAATAAAAATTTCCGAACGTCGCAACTGACGAGAATCGGCGGAACGTTTAGATCTTTTCTTATTTGATTGTATGTTATAATTTCTTAGTTGGAAAAATATTAAACCTAACGCAACAAAAACATCTTGCCTTTGCTCCCGAAAGCTTTCGGGATTGTGCGCTTTTTACTTTCTAAATTAGAATAGAAATCTTACTGCCGAAACTGAATTGAGAAATCAATAAGTATCTCTAAATCTTAACTGAATATGAGCAATTCCAAAATATCCATTCGTTTTTTTGATGATCGTGAAGTGCGCGCCGTTTGGGATGAAGACCAAGAAAGATTATATGAATGCGATGGTACTCAGCGCCACAAACAGTAGCTTTTTAAAACAATTGCTTCAAAATGCACTAACCGACAAAATCAACGACCGTGAAATGTTTAGGAAAGGGATTGATTACTCCTATTACTACGAAGAAAATGATTAAAGTACAGTAAAATAATTGATTCAAAGTTAAAATTACATTATATCATTTTAACACCTTTTGATTGCGCTTTTTTCAAGAGATGACACCCAAAAAAAATAGCACTAAAACAAACATTATTAAAGTATTAAACTTGTTTAATTTTATAAAAAAAAATACACTTGCAAAAACCGAAAGTATCAAAAAAAATAAAGTAAAATAGAAATCAAATTTAGTACTATTTAAGTTTAATTCTGCTTGCTTAATTTCACATCTACTTTTTGATTCAATAGGATAATTTTTTGGTAGTTTGTTTATGAGGGCATCCAAGTTTTCAAATGCTAAGTCTGAAAAAACGATATGATTATAACCTCCAATATAAGTTACATTTCGACAAAAAATTCCTTTAAATGCCGCAAAGTTGTTCCATTTCACTTTTTTAACTTTTGATATTTAAATATGATTAAATCTCAATAAAAAAAGGGAATATCGAAGTCAATTTCTGTTCATTTATGATAATTATCTGAAAATTAAACAATAAATAAAAGATTTGAAACACAAAAAGTATTACTAAAAGGACATTTACGATCTTACCAACAAACAACAACCTATGAAAAGACTCAAAATTTCTAAACATAAAATAGGTTAAAGTACCGCTCGAGGAAAGCATAAAAACATACCAAAAAGCAGTAAAAATATTTTAAAACCCTATTTTCATTTTAAAAAATGGTTTTCATTATTTCTTTTTTGGTTTTAAGAAATTCTCGCCAGTAACTACACTTTTTCCGGTTTTAGATTCTAAAGCTTTCCGTGCATCTTTTGCAATAGCACCGCCTTTTTTACCCGCTTTTGCATTTTGAATTACTCCTTTGGCTGCCTCAACTTCAGCAATTTGACGTGTTGAAAGCTCTGCTAAAGCAGTAAAGAGCAATTCAGCTTCGTTCATGTGGTCTCTCAAATTTTGAGATTTTAATCCCTTAAGTTCTTTGTGTCTTTTGACAGAAATTCCAGTCCATTCTTGATGAATAATGTTGGTCAAAAAAGCAAATTCATCTTGCTTTGTAACGCCACTTTCCTTCCAATAGTCTGTGAGTTTATTTCTTGTTTCTTGACCAGTCATGCGTTGTTGAATCCACTTTTCCGAACGACCCATTTTTTGCCAATTTTCTCTAGCTCTGTCCATGCTAAGACTTGGATCTTGAATTTCTTGCAAACGCTCATAGCCCACTTTTGCTAACCATTGTTTGAATGGCTCTGCTTTTGGGGAAGGAATGGATTGAATTAATCTGAAAATTTGTTCAACATTTCCAACATCAGTTAACCTCATCTTCCCATCCTCGGCCATTAATTTCAACTGGTTACAGTTTGTAACCGTTTCATTTCCTTCTTTTAACAACCTACTTTTCAATACTTTCCAATAATTTCTTGCTCTCTCATTAGTAGGTTGGGTTGTCAGAATACCTACAATATCAATAATACTGAAAAACCAAAATCCACTTTCTACATCAAAATGACTGCGTATCTTTTTATCTTCAAAAATTTTTACATCTTTCATAATTTTACATTTATACATAAATTGTTTCATGATTACCAATTGTTTTCAAAAAAAGTGCTAAGTATTTAAAAAAAACATTTCTTCTAATGGTATTCTTTTAGCGTAGTTTATTTTTTCGACAACATTTATTAATTTACTTACACCACAGGATAGTAAATTACAAGAAAGAACATTTATAACATCCTAAAAAGTCCTCATTCGTCCATTTCTTCTCGTGATGATTACTTTAAGTTTGTTGTAATCATTGATATTGGACATCAATTCCTGTAAATCTTCCACTTCTTGGTTCGCAATTTTTTGCATCAAATCTTTGTTCAATTGCCCAATCAAATATTCTCTGAACGAAGTAATGCAATCTGTTACTAATCGTTCTAAAACCGTTTCGTCGTTTTTATCTTTTACGAAAACCTGTTTTTTTTCTAACCAGCCGTGCAAACTGTATTTTTCGTCGTTCATCAAAATATCAGTGACCACGTTTGTTAAATGCGGTGGCAAATCTCGAAGAAATTGTTGCTTGTCCAAAGATGCGCCCTCATTCAGAAATTTTTGTATCACGAGGTCATAAATCTCAACAAACTCGGGTTTTGAAAAAGCAATTTCATCTTGTTGCAAGTTCAAATAAATGCGTTCAAATACATAACAATGCACTTTTTCTGTTTTTTCTATCTCCTCCCCTTTTTCGTTCAGAATAGTATAAACATCTTCAAAAGTAGCTTGCTTCTCGCCATACAAAAGCAAAGCTGAAATCAAATCCAGCTCTAGTTTTCCTAACAAATCCATTTGCTGTTGCACGGATGTTTCGGGCACATCATTTTTAACGACTTCAAAACTTTTTTGTGCAGGAACTGTGTTTTTATTTCCTTCAACAATTTCTTTTTGAATCATTTGCGCCAGCGTATTGAACAAAACCTCTTCGGAAATATCCATCATACGACTGGTTTCTTGCACATAAATTTCCCGTTGAATACGATCGGGAATTTTGGCAATGCTTCCCACCATATCTCGAATCACATCCGCTTTTTTAATCGGGTCGTTGTTGGTTTCTTTGAGCAAAAGTGACGCCTTGAACTGAATAAAATCTTTGGCATTGTCTTGCAAATAGGCCTGAAGTTCGTTGAGCGGTGTTTTTTTTGCAAAACTATCTGGATCGTCTCCATCTGGAAAACTGCAAACTTTCACGTTCATTCCTGCTTCCAAAATCAAATCAATCCCTCGCAAAGAAGCTCTCAATCCGGCAGCATCGCCATCAAAAAGCACCGTAATATTTTTCGTCAAGCGATTGATCAGCCTGATTTGATCGGGAGTTAAAGCTGTTCCCGACGAGGCCACCACGTTTTCGATGCCGGCCTGATGCATTTGAATCACGTCAGTGTAGCCTTCCACCAAAAAACAATTGTCTTGTTTGGCAATGGCTTGCTTGGCGTGAAAAATGCCATACAAAACCTTGCTCTTATGGTAAATATCGCTTTCGGGCGAATTGAGGTATTTCGCTGCTTTTTTATCGTTGGTTAAAATACGTCCGCCAAAACCCAAAACCCTTCCCGACAAACTCAAAATTGGAAACATGACCCGACCCTTAAAACGGTCGAAAATCTTGTCTTCTTTCACAATCGTGAGGCCTGTTTTGTCCAAATAATCAAGATTATAACCTTTTCCCAATGCTTCTTGCGAAAAAGCATCCCAAACATCGGGCGAAAAACCAAGTTGAAATTTCTTGATGGTTTCGTCTGTAAATCCGCGTTCTTTAAAATAAGAATGACCTATGGCTTTCCCTTGTTCGGTGTTCCAAAGAATTTTCGAAAAGTAATCTTTGGCAAATTCTGAAACCAAATACATGCTTTCTCGATCAGAAGCCGCTTCTTTTTCTTCGGCATTCTGAACCGTTTCTTCAATTTCGATGTTGTATTTTTTTGCCAAATACCGAATGGCTTCTGGATACGTAAAATGCTCGTGCTCCATGATGAAAGTAAGTGCATTTCCGCCTTTTCCTGAGCTGAAATCTTTCCAAATCTGCTTCACTGGCGACACCATAAACGACGGCGAACGCTCATCTGAAAAGGGACTCAAACCTTTCAAATTGCTACCTGCACGCTTCAACTGAACGAAATCGCCGATGACTTCTTCAACTCGTGCCGTTTCAAAAACTTTATCGATGGTACTTCTTGAAATCAAAATGGATTTTTTTTCAAAATTACATTATTTAATGAAGTTTCGTCCATGTAAATTTTAAATAAAGACTAGTAAAATCTCAAACGGTCAACTACAAATCAGGTTTTTTTCTGCTATGTTTGATCAATGCTTTTGTTTTTTTGGAGATTAATCTTTTTTGAGTCACTCCAAAAGGCACTTTTGTGGCAATTCGTTTTTTGGGTTGCACCAAGCTTTTTTCAAACAATTGAAATAACTTTTTAAAAGCAACTTCTTTGTTTTTAAGTTGACTTCGTGTTTCGCTACTTTGGATGATCAACTCGCCATTTTCATTGCATTTGGCGGCTAATTTCTGCATCAAAATTTCTTTTTCAGTGTCCGAAAATGCCTGCGATTGATTCAAATTGAAAGTCAAAACCACTTTCGTGGACACTTTATTTACGTTTTGTCCACCCGCTCCGCTGCTTCTCACGGCTTTCACATCAGTTTCTTTGGCGATGATTGTTTTGTCCATTTCAAAATTTTTATTGTTGTTGATGGTTGGGTTTCAGCAAATCATTGACGGTTTTTACTGGATTGAAGGTAATCAAAGGTACTTCTACAAATATAGAAATCCATTTTGCCATTGCGCCATTCCATAAACCGGGCAATTCATAGGCTAAGATTGGCTTTCCATCCTTGCTTTTTTCTGTGATAAAACCGCTTTCTTGGTCCACAAACTCATTCAAATCGAATGGATTCCCAAGATAGTTTTTCAAACCACAAACCAAATCAACAGGATTGAAATGAGTCGATTTTTCCATGATTTTCAACTGCTTTTTCACGTTGGTGTCCACTTGTACAGACTCAACAATTTGCAAACTACAATTGCCTCTTGCATCGCGCACCCAAAAAGGACCTCCACCAGGTTCATCTTCATTTTTTACCATTCCACAAACCCGAATTGGACGATTGAGTTGTTTTTTTAAATATTCTATTTTGTATTCTTTCGTAAAATATTGCAGTTCTGGAATCAAAACAATGTGCAATTTCGTTTCCATGAATCTGATGATTTCATCGATGGCATCTTTATCTAAATTCGACTGTTCCAGTTGACGCAAATAGGCAAAAACTTGTTCTTGTGTTGCTAATAAAATGCCACCCAAAGCTTTTTTATAATGAGCAATGGTTTCGCTGTGGTTTTGAATCACGTTGTCGATGTTTTTAATAAAAACCAAATCCGCATTCAATTGGTTCAAATTTTCAATCAATGCACCATGACCACCGGGCCTGAAGAACAAAGATCCATCGCTTAAGCGAAAAGGGATGTTGTTGGGTTGCACTGCCAAAGTATCGGTATGTTTTTGCTGACATGAAAAACGCACTTGAATTTTTAATTGATGCTCCTTTTCAAAAACAGGTAGGTTTTCTTTAATAATGTCTTCAAAAGCTGTTTGATGTTCTGGCGAAACCGTAAAGTGCAAATAAGCCCTTCCGTCGGCAGCGGCATAAGCCACAGTTTCTTTTAAATGTTCTTGAATGGGATTTAAAATTTCAGTTTCATAGTAATGAAAAGGTAAAATTCCTTTCGGTTTATTGGCAAAGTCGAAGTTTTTATCCTCCAGCATTGTTTTGATAAACAAATAATCTTTCTGGTCTTTAGAAAGCGATTTATATTCTGGATTGGTTTCTTTTAAATATTGAATGATGGTTTTGTAGAAAGGCATTTGCGACATTCCAACCAAAAATATTTGCAGCGCTTTTGCATTTCGACGATTGATGTAACCATTCAAACTCTCCTTTGCGGGGTTGTATTCATTCAAAAATTCAGATAAAAATTTGAACATTCTGCTGGCAGCACCCGATGCAGGAACGAACTTTTTGAGTTTTAAACCCGCTTTTCTATTTTCGAAAAAATGCTCGTAAAAAGTAGCTTCGGCTTCTTCGAGCGGCACAATGCCATCGTTTAAAGTAGCGGGGCGGTCTAAAACAATTTTGCTGATTCCGTCATGAAAAATTTCTAGTTCATTGGCTAACTTTTCCGAAGAGACGCCCGATTGATACGTTTGCAACGCATCGAAAGCATTAAAACCTAACGAAAGTAAGGATTCTAAATGATGTAAGAAAGCAACTGCTTTGTCAAAACGTTTTTCTGGTTTGCCACTTAGTTTGATATATGGCAGTTTCAATCGTATTAATTCTTGTTCAAAAGCCATGAGCATTTCTTGACGTTCGAGTGGTTTGTCTCTCAAAACATCTAGCTCCCACGGCACATCAATATCGGTTAGAAAATAAAAAGTATATTGATGCTCTTCGGCAGCTTTTTTGAGTTCAACATCGCATTTTTGGAAATAAACATCCGAATAGACTTTCGTCGTTAATACATTGGTATCGGAAAACAACCATTGATTGGCCGATTGACTTAGTTCGTTTTCCACAGCCATTTGTCCCTCTGCAATCGGGATTAAATCTTCGTAGGAACAAATTTGTTGTGTTTCGTCCCATTTCTTTTGCAGAAAATCTCGAGCGAATTCGGGAATCCAAACCGTCTTAAAATGTTCGGCCAACGATTTTGCAAGGGTTGTCTTTCCAGTGCTTTCAGGGCCGTATAAAACTATTTTGAAACAATGACTTGCGATTTGTGTAAGATTTTTTTCCATGATTGATAGCCGTAAATAGCTAGTATTGTGAAAATTAAATATTGTAAACTTGTAAAAGTGTAGCCTTTAAAGAAATAAAGCGGGATTGAAATCAAATCGCCTATAATCCAAAAAAGCCAATTTTCTACTTTTCTTTTGGCCATGAGCCACATCCCAGCGAAGAAAATCCCGGTAGTGAGGGTGTCCACATAAGCCGTCCAATGGGTAAATTTATTAAAAAAAACATAAATTCCGACTACAAAAATACAAGCAAAAAGAAATAAAATGATGGCTTGAAGCATTTCTTTGCGGTTTATCGTTGAAATGACAACTGTTTCGTTGGTTTCGTCTTTCGAAGTCCAAACCCACCAACCATAAATACTCATCATGAAATAATAGGCATTGATGAGCATATCGCCGAGCAATTCCCATTGCCAAAGCAAATACACAAAAAGTGCGGTACTGCTCATTCCAGTTGGAAAAACCGCCACTTTGTTTTTTTTGGAATAAACCACACTTGCCAAACCAAAACCAATGGCAATCAGCTCAATAAGAATTTGAGAAGTGGCGTAGTTTTCATATTGTTTGAAAAAGAAATCAATCATGCTTGGGTGCGGTCGCCATGGATAAATTTCATGGAAAAAACACAATGTTCGTTATTTAGAAAAGTAGCTTTCACTTCCTTTTGAATAAAATCCATCACGACGTCATAATCGCCATACAATTGCGTACTCAAAGGATTTTCGAGTACCACCAACCCAGAATTTTTCATTTTTTCGATAAACAAATCAATTTCAGGCAAATACGTATCTCTTAACGGATACAAACTAATGTCCACAGATATTTTCATTTTTTTTATTTTTGTTAAAGTTTAGCCGCTAATTCGCTGATTATAAATATATTGATCCTACATTTCAATACGAAGCTCAAAAAACCACCACCAACGTATAATCTTCGATTTCGTAAAAATTCATATCGAAAAACTTTGTTTCATTTTCAAAATCAAGCTTCACTTTGGTTTTCTGCTGATTCATTTGAAAATTTTGTACAAAAATATGGTCTTTAAAACTAATCCCGCCTTTATTTTCAATTTTAAAAACGGATTCTTTTGCACCCCAAATCACGGTAAGTTGTCGGATGTAATCGCTTGCATTTATTTCAAGAAAATCATATTCTGACTTACAAAATTTTGGACCAATTTTTTTAATCAAATCTCGCCTTAATTCCAAATCGATGCCCGCAGGAATATCACTGATGGCTATGGCAGAAAAATGATGTGAATGACTGATTGTAATGTGTTTACCATCTATCAAATATGGTTTTCCATCTTCGGAATAATACAAATCAAAATCAGAATAGCCCGCTTCATTCAGCAAGCAGCGAACGCTCAAAAAGCCCTTTTGATGTTCGACAGACTTCATGTTTTGCAACCGAACTTTAGAAACTTCCTTCAAAGGATTAGTTTCTAGCAAAAACTGATGACTCTCTGTGATTTTCCAAACAAATACCTCGATATTTTCGGTAGAAAAAAAACGACTAATTAACGGCATAGCAAATACTTAAATGAATAATGCTGGGAATTATTTTCAATTGAACATATCATAAATTCAGTGTAAATTAGCTTTACAAGTAACTAAAATCATTACTTTTGCACACTAAATTTTTTGAACTACAAATATATAAATACATGAGCACAAAAACATTGCCTTATGTGGCTTACAAAGTTAAAGACATTGCATTAGCTGAATGGGGCCGAAAAGAAATTGAATTAGCAGAAGCTGAAATGCCAGGATTGATGGCACTGCGCGAAGAATATGGTGCAAGCCAACCTTTGAAAGGAGCACGCATTGCAGGTTGTTTGCACATGACTATACAAACAGCGGTTTTGATCGAAACATTGACTGCTTTGGGTGCAGAAGTTACATGGAGTTCATGCAATATTTTCTCAACGCAAGACCACGCTGCGGCTGCCATTGCTGCCACTGGAGTGCAAGTATATGCTTGGAAAGGCTTGAATGAAAAAGATTTTGACTGGTGCATCGAACAAACATTATTCTTTGGCGAAGACCGCAAACCTCTAAACATGATTTTAGACGATGGTGGAGATTTGACCAACATGGTTTTTGATCAATATCCAGAATTGATTTCAAATATCCGTGGGTTGTCAGAAGAAACGACAACAGGCGTACACCGTTTGTATGAGCGCATGAAAAACGGCACTTTACATATTCCGGCAATCAACGTGAACGATTCTGTGACGAAATCTAAATTTGACAATAAATACGGTTGTAAAGAAAGTGCTGTGGATGCAGTGAGAAGAGCCACCGACATTATGTTGGCTGGAAAAAGAGTAGTTGTTTGTGGTTATGGTGATGTTGGAAAAGGAACTGCGGCTTCTTTCCGTGGTGCAGGTTCAATCGTAACCGTAACTGAAATTGATCCAATTTGTGCTTTGCAAGCGGCAATGGACGGTTTTGAAGTGAAAAAATTAGACACAGTGGTTGCCAATGCAGACATTATCGTGACTGCTACTGGAAACAAAGATATTGTGAATGCTTCGCATTTTGAACAAATGAAAGACAAAACGATTGTTTGTAACATTGGGCATTTTGACAATGAAATCGATATGGCTTGGTTGAATGAAAACCACGGCGATTCTAAAATCGAAATCAAACCACAAGTAGATAAATATACCATTAACGGTGTGGACATCATCATTTTGGCTGAAGGTCGTTTGGTGAACTTAGGTTGCGCCACAGGACACCCAAGTTTTGTGATGAGTAATTCATTTACCAACCAAACTTTAGCTCAAATCGAATTGTGGAACAACGCTGACAAATACAACAACGAAGTGTATAAGTTGCCAAAACATTTAGATGAAAAAGTAGCAGCACTTCACTTAGCTAAATTAGGTGTTGAATTGGAAACTTTAAACCATGAGCAAGCTGCTTACATTGGTGTAGAAGTGCAAGGACCCTACAAACCAGAATATTACAGATACTAGGAATGTAGCATTTCAATAAAAATAAAACCCTCGCAAGATTTGTGAGGGTTTTTTATTTTTGGGATTTTTCAATCTTCTAATCTCAAAATGGAACACAGTTGCAGCGGATTAAACTGATTTG
>JBEILV010000043.1:0-18258 GCA_040379105.1 Flavobacterium sp. | reverse complement strand
TGTTTTTTTATCAAATTTTTTTAGAATCGTTCTACAAAATCGACGATAACATCATTTTCTGAAATTTCATAATTATAGGCATAAAGCGATGTTTTTTGAGGAAACACATTTCGAACACGATTTAAAATTTCAAAATTTTGATTTGAATCAAATGAAATTGTAACTAAATCAACAGCTTGATTGATGTAAATCAAATTGTTTCTAATGGCTAAATCAGTTGCGCCAGGCACTTTTATGTAGCCAATTGCCACGGGCGTTTCAGGGTTTTCGTATTGATAAACATGAAAACCTCTGTTCACATCATTGATAAAAACCAAATCGTCTTTTACATATATTTTGCCAGTTT
The DNA here is from genome assembly GCA_040379105.1 of Flavobacterium sp. Taxonomy (GTDB): domain Bacteria; phylum Bacteroidota; class Bacteroidia; order Flavobacteriales; family Flavobacteriaceae; genus Flavobacterium. The sequence continues at coordinate 17,912 of JBEILV010000043.1, read as the reverse complement.
TTCTCATTTCTATTGGATTTTCAAAAGAAATAGAATTTTCAAAAGAAGCCCTGTCCATAATTACCGGCGAAAGTGAGCCGCAGTTTTCATAAAACGAGTCGTCGTCATTGCCACTCCAGCATGAAATAAGCGTGATTGGTATGAAGAACAGTAGATAAACCCATCTTTTTTTATTAGAGTTGTTGAATGTTGCTTTTATTAACATGTTTTTTAGATTTGATATAGAATGAGATGCAAAGATTTAAAAAAGTTGCTTAAAAAAAATCCGTTTTACATTGTTGCAAAACGGATTTAACAGACTGTTGATGTTTATTTTACAATTCGCCCACCATATCTTCGGGTTTTACCCAAGCGTCAAAATCTTCTGGCGAAACATAACCCAAACGAACGGCCTCGTCCTTCAAAGTCGTACCGTTTTTATGGGCAGTTTGTGCAATTTCTGCCGCTTTGTAATAGCCAATTTTAGTGTTCAAAGCTGTTACCAACATCAAAGAATTATTAACCAATTCTTCAATTCGTTTGTAATTAGGTTCGATGCCTTGCGCACAATGCAAATCGAAAGAAACACAAGCATCGCCCAACAAACGTGCTGATTGTAAGAAATTAGCCGCCATCACGGGTTTAAAAACATTCAATTCATAATGACCTTGCATGCCACCCACATTAATCGTCACATCGTTTCCAATCACTTGCGCGCACACCATCGTCAAAGCTTCACATTGCGTTGGATTTACTTTTCCAGGCATGATCGAAGAACCCGGTTCATTTTCTGGGATTAAAATTTCGCCAATTCCTGAACGAGGACCTGAAGCCAACATTCTGACGTCATTGGCAATTTTATTCAACGAAACCGCCAATTGTTTCAGGGCGCCGTGTGTTTCAACAATCGCATCGTGTGCTGCCAATGCTTCAAATTTGTTGGGCGCTGTCACGAAAGGCAATCCAGTAAATTCTGCAATGTAAGTAGCCACTTTTACATCATATCCTTTTGGTGTGTTGAGTCCTGTGCCCACTGCTGTTCCGCCCAAAGCCAATTCAGATAAATGCGACAGTGTGTTTTTCACAGCTTTGATGCCATACGCCAATTGCGTTGCATAACCAGACAATTCTTGACCCAAAGTAAGGGGAGTGGCATCCATCAAATGCGTACGACCGATTTTTACCACATTTTTAAACTCAGATGCTTTTTGAGCCAATGTTTTTTGCAATTGTTCCACCCCAGGAAGCGTCGTTTCCACCACGGCTTTGTAAGCTGCAATGTGCATGCCTGTTGGGAACGTATCGTTGGAAGATTGCGATTTGTTCACATCGTCGTTGGCTTTTAAAACGGGTTCGCCTTCGCCAATTTCTTTTCCAGCCAAGACTTGTGCACGGTTCGCAATCACTTCGTTCACGTTCATATTACTTTGCGTGCCCGAGCCTGTTTGCCAAATCACTAATGGAAACTGATCGGCTAGTTTTCCTTCCAAAATCTCATCGCAAACCGTGGCAATGGCATCTCTTTTTTCGATAGGCAAAACTCCCAATTCATGGTTGGCATAAGCAGCTGCTTTTTTCAAAAAGGCAAATCCTTCTACAATTTCTCGGGGCATCGAAGCCGCATCGCCAATTTTGAAATTGTTGCGCGAACGCTCGGTTTGTGCTCCCCAATATTTGTCGGCTGGCACTTGCACTTCGCCCATCGTGTCTTTCTCAATTCTGTATTTCATATATAATTATTTATTTGTTTTTAAAGGTTACGTGTCATCGCCTTTTGATGATTGGTGTTTGTTTTCAATCAACGCTTTTTTTCGGCGATTTCAAATAATGTTTTTGGTTGAATAATTAGAACACAAAAATAAGAAGAAGCGAAGGCTTAAAAAAATAAAACGGATTTTAACTTGATAAATTAATATAGTTAATTACATTTGTGTATAAATTCGAAAATTTCGGAAAACATGTTTGAATTTGATCAGTATCTTGGCTTTATTGCCTTTTTAACCATCTTAACGATTGGTTTTTGGTTGATGATTTTTTTAGTAGGCTTCGTTCATTATTGGGCAGTAGGTGCTATTATGGAATTAATCAAAGAAAAAAGAGCTAAAGCAGCACAAGACTAAAAAGAAAAATAGGTTTATATATAAACTTATTGAAAAAAGCCATCTATATTTAGATGGCTTTTTTGATTTGATGGCTTGAAATCAGCGAATTTTACAGTATTTATCTCTCAAAGCACTAAATAGCCAAAAGCTGCACCAAGCGTTCCACTGCAACTGGGAGCAACCAAACAACGTATTGAATCGAGAAATCGTTCAACAGAATTTAATATAAAGTCCGAACACATCTCTGTCAAAGTTTTGAACTTTGATAAAGTTTTTTAACAAAGTAGCGATAACAAAAAAAATCATGTATTTCGTAGTATTTAAAATAGCTTTTTATGGTGTTGTTTTTCAATGCTTTAACAATTAAATGAGTAGAAATTATTTGATTATTGATGCATCCGACACAACTACTTTCAAAACGATAAGCATTTCTTTAGTTTAACTTCCGACGAATCAAATGAAAATATTTACTATTTTTGATAAAAAAGTAGCTTATGATTGTTGAAAGAGATAAAAACGAAATACATGTTAGATTTTCAGCAAGTAAGAATGCATCGCGAATCCAATCGATATTAGATTATTTGAGGTATGAAGAATTGACTTCAAAGTCTATGGGAAAAGAAAAAGATGTGGATATGCTCGTAAAAGAATCTAAATCCAATCGTTGGGAAAAAATTCGAAAAAGTATAGGATTTGATGACTAAAATAATAGTTGACTCCAATATAATTTTTAGTGCCATTTTGAATGTGAATAGTCGAATAGGGCAAATTTTATTGACTTCTCAGCACGTTTATGATTTTTATGCACCAAAATACGTAAGAGATGAAATATGGAATCATCAGCAAAAATTAAAAAAGATTTCAGGGCTTAATGACGTCGAATTTATTGAAGTTTACGAATTAATAGTTAAAAATGTTACGATTTTAGACCATTCAATTGCAGGTAAATCCAGTTATAAAAAAGCATTCGAATTGTGTAAAGATGTTGATATTGATGATGTTCCGTTTGTTGCATTTTCAGTATATCTAAAATGTAAATTATGGACAGGCGATAAAAAGTTAGTAAAAGGACTTAATGAAAAAAAATTCGATAAAGTTGTTACGACCAACGAATTATTTGATGATTTGCTAAAAAAGAATCGAAAGTAATTTTTTACTGACAAAAGCCGTGGTAAATTCTTAAACACTACCACTTGCACCAGCGTCTCGCTCGTGCCCACAAAAAAACTTTTACAAAATTTTGTATTTTTCTGTCCATTGCGCAAAGCGTTTTGATAGCTCGGCGAATAGCATGAGACTTCGCAGCAATTCTAAAGCCCGTTATGCAAACATTTTGCTCTATCGTGTCGTTCATTAAATTCAAAAAACTATGCTTACTTTGAAATAGCAGTCTAAAGCAATAAGAACCAACTCATCTGCGAGCAACAAAGCGATTGCTCAAAGTAGTTCAATGAAGGCAATTTTTTTGGGCATGTTTTTATTTGATTGTTTAATTTTGTTGTCGCAAGTAATAGAAAAAAAATCAAGATCATGTGTTTTCATACCAAACAAACTGCATCGATTGCAGCAGTTGAACAACGGTTTAAAGCAAAGGTTGCTCAGCCTTCTTTGTTTCAATCGCAAGCTGCCATCAATGGTTTTGATTTTCCGCAAACTCCCATCATAAAAGATGTGCAACCTCATGTAATTACGCATGATTATTGGGGTTTGATCCCCGCTTGGGCGCAAGACGACCAAATCAAAAAGCACACTTTGAACGCTCGCATTGAAACGATTGCAGAAAAACCAGCTTTTCGCACATCTATTTCACAACGATGTTTGGTCATCGCTAATGGTTTTTACGAATGGCAATGGCACGACAGCAAAGGGAAAAACAAAACAAAATATGAAATAGGGTTGGAGCAAGAATCGCTTTTTGCGTTCGCCGGAATTTATTCGCATTGGATGGATCCTAAAACTTTGGAAACACGCACCACTTATGCGATTTTGACTACCGAAGCCAATGTTTTGATGGCACAAATTCACAATGTTAAGAAAAGAATGCCTGTCATTTTAAAACCCAACGATGAGTTGAAGTGGTTGCAACATCATCCAATCGCCGATTTTGCTTTTCCATATAAAGTGCCATTGACCGCCAAAAAAGAAATTCAAAACACGCTTTTTTAAAAAGAGATGCAAATTTCTCATATTGTTTTTTCCGCTTGCGCTCAAGTCTCGCTCGTGCCCACAAAAACGCTCTTAAAAAAAATTACATTTCTCAACCCATTGCGCAAAGCTTGCTGTTAGTTCGACGAATATCTCTAGACTTTGTAGCAACCATAAAACTTAAAGTCTATGAATACGGTACTTTGAAAGAATACAAGCAAGGTTTTAAATGTGCTTTAAACGTATTTTAAACGCAACGACTACATGTTTACACGTATTGTAGATTACGTGTTTTCTGGTATTGTATTTCAAACAATTTAAGTTTAGTTTTGGGAAGCAAAAAAAGGTGCATAAACTTGTGCGCATTTAGTAATTGGCAGTAATATTGAAAATCCGAAAACAAATGAAAATTAATTACTATAAAACGATTTTAATGATTTTAATTTCAACTTGCGTTCATTCACAAAATGTAGATAACAAAATGAATAAAAACGTCCCCAACAGTGTTGAAATAATTGACAATCATTTAGACCAATTTTTTGACGAAAATGCTGACATCAAAGTATTTGATGAAATAGAATCTGAAACAATTCATCGTGATATTTATTTTATAAAAGCTTCAGAAGACAGACCATATCATATTTTATTAAGTTGTGGAATGAGTGCCTTACCAATGACAGTCCCAAAAGATGTTGAATCGTCGGAGTTTGTAGAAATTATGATTTTACTGCCAAAGGAATGGAATTTGGAACATGAATCATTCAACGATGAAAAAAATTATTGGCCTATAAGAATTATGAAAGAAATTATGATGTCGCCTCACGAGAATAAAACTTGGTTTGGATACGGACACACTTTCGGATACGAAGAAGGCGAGGAGTTTGCTGAAGGAATAGGATTTAATGCTGTAATGTTAGCTTACTCAATGGAATTGTCAGACGATTTTACTCAAATAGAATTAGAAAATGGAAAAGTGGTTGACATTTACACGCTAATTCCACTTTACAAAGAAGAACTTGAATTTAAGAAAAAGAAGGGCATAAGTGCTTTACTTAAGCGCTTTGACAAATTTGGAATTGAAGAAATTGTAGAAATTGGAAGAAAGAATGTTTGTAAGTAAGAAACTCTACTGACAACGTAGTATTTGCAAAAAAGCGGGTTAAGTGTTTAACCAAAGTTTAGGATTTATTTATTAAACCACGCTCTCGAAATCGTCTCGCTCGCACCAAATATTAAAATGAATTTACTGTTTCAAAATCATAAAATTAGAAATACAAAGGGGCACGAAATCATAACGATAACAACCTTACAGCGCTACAAATTAATTTGAATTAAATAAAATGCACGAGCAATTTGCTTTCATCAATAGATTTATATAAAATCTTGCTTCCGCAAAAAGAAATCTTGCTTCCGTAAAAAGAAATCTCGCTTCCGCAAAAGAAATCTTGTTTCCGCAAAAAGAAATCTTGCTTCCGCAAAAAGAAATCTCGCTTCCGCAAAAAAAAATCTCGCTTCCGCAAAAAAAAATCTCGCTTCCGCAAAAAGATTTTTAACCCCTGCCGTTAGTGTTGAAGCATCCGCCGTTAGTGTTGAAGCAACTGCCGTTAGTGTTGAAACACCTGCCGTTAGTGTTGAAACACCTGCCGTTAGTGTTGAAACACTTGCCGTTAGTTTTGAAGCACCTGCCGTTAGTGCTGTAGCACCTGCCGTTAGTGTTGAAGCACCTGCCGTTAGTGTTGAAGCACCTGCCGTTAATTTTGAAGCAACTGTCGTTAGTGTTAGAGCGCATCCGCTTGCTGAAGCGCCTCGCAAACACTAAATATTAAAATGAGCTTATTGTTTAATACACATCACATTCAAATTACAATCATGATAGAATCGATAGCAATTACAACTTAAAAATTCTAGAGATAGCGTTGGATTAAATGCTGGTTAGTAGCAAGATGTTTGTGTTAGTTCAGGAATTTTGGGTGTTCGTTATGGTATAAACTTTATTCAATACCCCGCCGCCGCTTCATCGCCTCTCGGGTCGGGGCCTGCTTGCAATCCTTTTTTTGAATCTATCAAAATGGCGTTTACTTTTCCGATGACTCTTGTTTCTTTTTCGACCAAGAAATAACCTTTTGCAATCAATTCTTGTTTCGTTTTGTTAGAAAAACCATTGGGTTTTATGAAGACAACGAAACGGAAGAATTATTCAGATTTTCTGTAATTCTTAATAAGTTCACTAATATCATTTATTAATTTATCAGGACATTGGTAAATGTCGCCGTAATGATTAGTTGTTACAGAACCATTGTTCTCATTAATATTATAAGTATTGCTTTGCTGAGTTTCGAAGAAATATTCTGGTGAAATGTTGAATATTTCGCATATTTTTTGAATTAAAAAAAAATCAATTTTTTCAGTTTCCCCATTTTCGATACTAGACAAACAAGATTGACTAATTGATAAATAATCTGCCAGCTCGATTTGGGATATTTTTTTCTTATTTCGAAGTTGTTTAATTTTAAAGCCTATTTGATGATTCACGGTCATAAGTTTATAATATTTGTTTTTCGATTGATTATATTTGTTTATCGGTTGAATAACAAAAATAGTTTATTTTAATTTGCTTTAACAAAAAAGCTAGCAAATTTTGTTAATTCAAAAAAAGTTTAATTTAACACAAAAAAAATGAAGAATTTATTTATTACACTGACGTTTATTTTGACGTTTTGTTCTATTGCGCATGCAAATCAATCACAGACAAATGTTAAAGATTTAATCAATTTGGAATTATTTTCTAACGAAAATGACCAAATATACTCGAAAAATCTTTCTGTTCTTTCAAATTTTAATCATACACCTTCAATGCTAGTTGGTTTTAACTGGAAGTGTTTAGCTGCTTCGATTCAGGTTTATACTGCTTATACAAATATAGGTATGGATCCGTTACAAGCTCAGCAAATTGCACATGGTGTTTATTTAGGTTGCACAGGTCAATTACCAGGTCGTCAATAATTAATAATTAAAAATTTAACAAATGAAAAATATTTTCTTACTATTCGTGCTTTTATCCTTCTCAATGACCTTCGCTAATTCGAAATCTAAAACAATTCAAGACAATTGTAATAACGATGACTGTGAATTACTCATAGAAAAGTCTTCATTTATTGAAGAATCAATTTATATTCAAGAATACATGTTTGTCCATATTAGAAACCCATTTTTCACTCAAATTACAAATTGCGCAAGTGTACAAAGGGATGTGGCTAATTCTTTTAGCGGAAATCCTAACTTTACAACAGAACAAGTAAATGAAATGGCCTTAGGAGCTTTTATGGGTTGCATGGGTTGGTTGAATTAATTACAATAGCAACCAAAACATTTTATGTTTTGGTTGTTTAACATATTTAAATATTATGAAGTTCATTTTATACACAACTTTTTTAATACTATGCACAAGCTCATTTTCGCAAAATTTCAATGTTGCAAATTATAGTTGCTTGATACATCTTTCTGATGCTACCAAACAAGTCGATAAACAATTTGATTTATTGTCAAAAGCGGAAGAAGTTGCTGAAGAAGTCAATTTTAGACTTGAATTTAATGACAAGATTTCCGCTTTTTTTGTGGATAATTCAGATGAAATCGACCAAATGTCACTGCACATGTTAAAAGCGCTTTCTAAAACAAATGGCTCTATATTCACTAAGCTTCAAGATGCTTCCTTTATTAAGGAAATAGCGCCAAATGGTAATTTAGTATATGTACTTGGAAATGAAAAAATTTTAATAAAAGATAACATTTTTGATAAATGGGAAATAACCTCTGAGTCAAAAATGATCAATGGCTATAAATGCTTCAAGGCAAATTTTTCAAAAACTAAAACAATGTTAGGTAAAGAATATACCGATAAAGCAATTGCTTGGTTTTGTCCTGAGATTCCAGTTTCTTTTGGTCCTGCTGAATTTTCAGGTTTACCAGGTTTGATTTTTCAATTACAAGCCAATGAATATAGTTTTGTTTTGAAAAATATTACTTTTGAAAGTAATTTAAAAATCAGTACACCATCATCAGGAAAAGAAATGACTTTAGATGAATATTTAAAGTTGTCAACTGAAAATATGGAAAAATTAAAAGAGATGGCTAAATCATACAAGGAATAAATTAAGACATTTATTTGCCGAATTTTTATTTTTGTTATTTCCAATGATTGTTTAATGAACAACAATTTTTTACTTGTTTTATTTTTTATCTCCGCCTTCGGTTATGGTCAAAACCTTTCTGGTACAGTAAAGGACAGTTTGAATGATCCACTTTCGAATGCCAACGTTATTGCAACGCCTAAACAAGCAAATGGAAAGGTTAAGTTTTCGATTGCAGATCATTTAGGTCGATATAAATTAGAATTAGAAAAGGAAACAGATTATGAAATTAGAGTTTCTTACATTGGTTATGAAGAGCAAGTTTTTTATTTTGAACATTTAAATGCCGTAAAATTCAAAGATTTTAACTTAAAGTCAAAAAATTTACAATTATCTGAAGTTGTAATTACTCATAAATTTGAACCTATTGTCATAAAAAAAGACACGGTTAGTTTTAAAGTAGATTCGTTTACTTCTGGTAATGAGAGGAAATTAGGCGAACAATTGCAAAAACTTCCTGGCGTAGAAGTAGATAAAGACGGGATAGTTACTTTTCAAGGAAAAAAAGTAAGCACACTTTTAGTGGAAGACAAACCTTTTTTTGGTGGCGGCACAAAATTAGGCGTTCAAAATATTCCTGCGGGTGTTGTCGATAAAGCGGAATTCATAGATGATTTTAATGAAGTTGGTTTCATGAAAGAGGTTTCGGGGTCGGATCAATTAGCCTTAAACATTAAACTCAAAGAAGACAAAAAGCAGTTCGTTTTTGGCGATTTACAAGCTGGATACGGATTAGAAAACTTTTATCTATGTCATGCAGCTTTGTTTTATTATTCTGCAAAACTGAGCTTAGCATATATAGCTGATTCAAATAATTTTGGTCAAAGAGTTTTTACATTTGAAGATCTGATGCGATTTCAAGGCGGTTATAGTTCGTTCTTAACTAATAGAAAACGCTATGATAATTTATGGTCTTTGAGCAATGATAAAACTGATATGGCTCAAAATCAATCTTTTTTCAATGCTCTTAATATAAATACATCGCCTTTAAAAAAATTAGACATTAATGGCTATTTGATTTTTTCAAAAGTTTTTCAAAATTTCGAACAATTTCAAAACTTAAGTTATTTACAAACTCAAGTGCAAGAAAACCGCACCACCACAAGTGAAAATAAAAATCGTCTTTTATCAACGAATATAAAAGTTGATTACAGTCCTCAAAAAAAGACAAAATGGTACTATAATTTTTATTCCGAATTAGCCAATAACTCTTTTAACGAAAATATAGCTTCAACTTCTAATTCTCAAAATAGTACTTTCGATAATTATCTTGATTCAGACATTCAAAGTTTTAGACAATATATTGAACGTCATCAAAGACACAATAAAAAACACACGACAACTTTTGTCATTAATCATAGCTTCGATAGTAATCGTCCATTTCAAACTTGGTTAACCAATCAACCTTTTTTATCTGGTCTTATTCCGTTACAGTCCGATGAACAATATGAAATTGAAAAAATACAAAAGACAGTACAAAATTCAATTGAGTTCATGTTCAAGCATTATTTTACATTTAATCCTAGAAATCATTTGTACACTATTTTCGGAAATCGCTTTACTAACAACTCATTTGAAACAAACGAAAAACAAATTTTAACAAATGGACAAATAAATGATTTTACAAATGCAGGTTTTGGTAATAACATGGAATATCAACTTAATGATTTTTATTTTGGTTTAGAGTACAAACTGCAATTTAAAAAATGGATCAATAAGCCAATGATTTACGCGCATTTGTATGATTTAAAAACCATCGAAAATACTGTAAATCAAAATTTAAAACGTTTTTATTTAGAGCCGCAATGGCTGAGCGAATTAGCGTTTAGCGACACCGAAAAATTGACTTTTAATTATGTTTTAAAAAACGAATTTCCTACAGAACAGTTTTTGGCAGACAAGTTTACTTTACAAAATTTCAATAGCGTTTTTAAGGGTAACGCATTACTCAATAACGAACGTTTTCATCAGTTTTCATTAAATTATTTCAAAAACAACCTTTTTAAAGACTTATTGATTTATGCAAATGCTAACTATGTAAATAAAACTAAAAACATTAGAAATAGTATTGTTTTTGATGGAATTAATCAGTTTACAACCCCAATTTTGTTTGATGCACCAGAAACTAATTGGATGGTTAATTCTAGTGTAAACAAAAAAATTTACAGATTTAATGTTGGTTTCATAACAACTTTATCAGGATTTTCATATTTGCAACAACTTGATGATATAACGTCTCGAAACGACAGATCTTCTCAGCTCGTTGGTTTGTCTTTACGTACACAATACAAAAATTGGCCAAGTGCGCGAATCGCTTTTAATTACGGTTTAAATCAGTTAAGAGGCGTGCAAAAAAGTGATTTTAAATCACAGAATGTAATTACTTCGTTTGATCAGGAAGTTTTTAAAAATTTTGTACTCAAAGGGAATTATGATTGGAACAATAACGTTTTTGAAGACAGATCAGACCGTTTTGATCGATTAGATTTTTCTTTAGAATATAAGCGTGATAATAACCCTTGGATATTTGAACTTAAAGTAAATAATGCTCTTAATACTCAAAATCGCTTTGTTAACAGTTTTTCAGATTTTCTTATTTCGACACAAGAAACAATTATATTGCCGAGAGTAATAGTTTTGATGGTCAGTTATAAATTATAAAATTTGAATTTTCAATGTTCATTCTGATATAAACGATATTCAATACCCCGCCGCTGCTTCATCGCCTCTCGGGTCGGGGCCTGCTTGCAAGCCTTTTTTCGAATCAACCAAAATGGCGTTTACTTTTCCGATGACTCTTGTTTCTTTTTCGACCAAGAAATAACCTTTTGCAATCAATTCTTGTTTTGTTTTGTTAGAAAAACCATTGGGTTCCAACACAATTTCGTCGGGCAACGCTTGATGATGAAACCTCGGACTTGCCACTGCTTTTTCAATCGGCATCTCAAATTCATAAGCATTCAAAATGGTTTGCAACACCGACGTGATGATGGTCGATCCGCCCGGCGAACCCAAAACCAACCATAATTGTTCGTCTTTTTCAACAATCGTGGGCGTCATTGAGCTCAACATTCTTTTTTTAGGTTCTATTTTATTGGCTTCTGCTCCCACCAATCCGAAGGCATTTGGAACGCCGGGTTTGCTCGAAAAATCGTCCATTTCATTATTGAGAAAAAACCCAAGCGATTCCACATAATATTTAGAACCATAAGCATCGTTGAGCGTTGTGGTGGCTGAAACAGCGTTTCCGAAAGCATCCACGATGGAATAATGTGTCGTTTCTGTCGATTCTGATAAAGACAAACCCGGCGAAAGTTGCGCACTTTTGGTCGCTTTTTCAAAACTAAAGTCGGACATTCTTTGGTTTAAATAATCTTGGTTCAACAATGCCTCCATTGGAATTTTGACAAAATCGGGATCGCCCAAATAAAAATTTCGGTCGGTGTAAGCCCGTCTTTCGGCTTCAGTGAGTATTTGTAAGTATTGCGTGCTGTTGTGTTGATACGATTTGAGCGGATAAGGTTCTATCATTTTCATGATTTGCGCCAACGTGATGCCGCCACTGCTCGGTGGACCCATCGAGATGATTTTCAGATTTTTATACTTAAAAACAATCGGTTCACGCCATTTGGGTTGGTAGGTTTTTAAATCTTCCAAAGTCATGATGCCGTTTTTCGATTGAATGAAATCAATCAATTTTTGCGCACTTTCGCCTTCGTAAAAGTCCTGTTTTCCTGTCGAGATGATCTTTTCTAAGGTGGCAGCCAAAGCCAAATATCGAATCGTGTCGCCCGCTTTGTATTGGGTGGCCCAAAAAGAATTGACGCCGTTCATTTGAAGGATTTTAGCGCGGTATTTGTCCAGACGTTCTTGCTGTTTTTGGGTCACAACGACTCCTTTTTTTGCCAATGCAATGACGGGTTCAAGAATGGTTTTCAGCGGTAAACTTCCCATTTTTTCGTGCACTTCAATCATGCCTGCCACGGTGCCTGGAACGCCAATTGCCAAACCAGAATGCAAACTTTGGTCTGGGACAACGTTGCCATTTTCGTCTAAAAACATATTTTGTGACGCAGCTTTGGGTGCTTTTTCTCGATAATCAAGCGACCCAATGTCGCCATTCGCTTTTCGATAGACCATAAATCCGCCGCCGCCCAAATTGCCCGCATAAGGATAAGCCACTGCCAACGCAAATTCTGTCGCAATCATGGCATCGAAAGCATTGCCGCCTTTTTTCAAAATATCAATTCCGATTTTTGAGGCTTCGATTCTTGCCGAAACCACCATTGCTTTTGAAGGTTGTGTGAGGTCTAGTTTGCTTTGGGTCTTGCAACCGAAAAAGACAAAAATGAGAAGTACAAATACTTTTTTTATCATGAAATCGACTATTTAATCACATCATTTTGAACCAACCAATCATGACAAAAAAGTTGCATTTCTTCAAAAAAGTGTGTGAATTCATTTTGATAATCGTCGTAATGATTGAGCAAATCTTGCACTCCATGCTCCATGCCCGATTGGTTTTTGGTGCGATAATCCATTTGCGTTAAGATGTTTTTGAGTCCATCCAAAGTGGCGTATTGCACCAACCAATTGTGTTTTTGCATGGGCGGTAGTAGGTTTAAAGTGCGTGGACTCAAAATATTTTCGTGTTTTGATAATAGTTGATAGAAATGGGAAGCATATTGTTCCAGTGAAACCTGATGATAATTGCCCCAGTTTTTCGCTAGAAAATGATCGTAGTACATGTCCATCAAAACACCAGAATAATGATGGTATTTTTCGTGCAAACGATGTTTTCCTTGTCTAAAAATCGTGTGATTGTCGGTGTAAGTGTCGATGGCTCGATGCAATAAAACTCCCAATTGAATGCGTTCGGGATAGTTTTGATAGTCTTTTCCACGAATGCCATCGGCCATAAAATTGCCAATTTTGACAAAATCATCGTCGCCAGACAAATATAAATGTGCTAAAAAATTCATTTGGGTTCATTTTCATGTAAAAATAACAATTTTGAGTTAGTTTCTTAAAAGTTAAAACAACCAACTTTATATATTTGTATTCAATTTAAAATAAAATTATGACACTCATTAAATCAATTTCTGGCATTCGAGGTACGATTGGCGGTAGTGTAGGCGATAATTTAACTCCCGTTGACGCCGTGAAATTTGCTTCGGCTTACGGCACTTTTTTGAAGCAAAACACAACCAAAGAAAAATTAAAAGTAGTGATAGGACGTGATGCGCGCATTTCGGGACCGATGATTCACAATTTGGTGGTCAACACTTTGATTGGTTTGGGCATTGATGTGATTGATTTAGGGTTGTCAACCACGCCGACGGTAGAAATTGCAGTTCCGTTAGAGCAAGCCGATGGCGGAATCATTTTAACGGCTTCTCACAATCCGAAACAATGGAATGCTTTGAAATTGTTGAATGAAAAAGGAGAGTTTTTGAATGGTGCTGCGGGCGAACAAATTTTGAAAATTGCCGAAAGTGAAGCTTTTAGTTTTGTAGAAGTGGACGATTTGGGCGAAGTTACACACAACGATGCCTACATGGACATTCATATTGATGAGGTTTTGGCGTTGAATTTAGTGGATGCCGAAGCGGTGAAAGCCAAAAAATATAAAGTAATGGTGGATGGCGTCAATTCTTCGGGTGGGATTATTATTCCGAAATTGTTGGAAGAAATGGGCGTTGAGGTGGTGAAATTGTATTGCGAACCCAACGGACATTTTCCGCACAATCCAGAGCCTTTGAAAGAGCATTTGGGCGATATTTGTGCATTGGTTGTGAAAGAACAAGCCGATTTTGGTATTGTGGTGGATCCAGATGTGGACCGTTTGGCTTTTATATCAAACGATGGAGAAATGTTTGGCGAAGAATATACTTTGGTGGCTGTAACGGATTATGTTTTAAGCAAAACGCCGGGCAACACGGTTTCAAACATGTCGTCGTCGAGAGCTTTGAGAGACATCACGCAAAAACACAACGGAACGTATGAAGCAAGCGCAGTAGGCGAGGTGAACGTGGTTGAACTGATGAAAAAGAACCACGCCGTCATCGGTGGTGAGGGCAATGGCGGGATTATTTATCCAGAAAGTCATTACGGTCGTGATGCCTTGGTGGGCGTGGCGTTGTTTTTGACTTATTTGGCCAATCAAACCAAAACGGTGGCAGAAATCAGAGCGTCGTTGCCACAATATTATATGAGTAAAAACAAAATCGAATTGACACCACAAATAGATGTAGATGCGATTTTGGACACGATGACAAAACGTTATGCACACGAAAACATCACAACGATTGACGGAGTGAAAATAGATTTTGAAACCGAGTGGGTTCACTTACGCAAATCGAACACAGAACCGATTATCAGGGTTTACACGGAAGCACCCACGCAAACAGAAGCTGATGCTTTGGCTTTGAAAATTGTAGATGAAATCAAGGCGATTGCAGGGATTTAATCCGCTTTTTTGAATAGAAAACCACTGATTCACGAATAGTATTTTGTCTTATTTTGATCAATATTTGTGAATGGGTGGTTTTTTTTTGAGATATTTTATTTATGAGATTGTTTTGAAAGAAAACTACCAATTTTCTAGTTTTGCAAGCATTGAAAATTGTAGGATTTTACGCAACTAATTATTTTTCAATAAGTCCTAATTCATTTTTTATGTCCTTTCTTTCAGTTAATTGCGTTGGATCTACACTCCAATGTTCTGCAATTTTCATCACGAGTTCTTCGTCGGCAAAGATCAAATCTTCTCTGTCAAAATAAGCATCCGATTTTGCTTCTTCTGAAAGTGAATTGAATAAATTGAGTTTTGTTTCAGGCTCAGTTGGGTTGCCAAAAACTTTGATGTTTTCCATACGTTCTCCAGCGTATGAATAAATCCGAACCGTTTTGCCATTGACAGATTTCATCCAGTTGTGATATTCCACGACTCTGTGTGTTCCGAAGAAATGAGCTTCGCCAAATTCAGTGCTCAATTTGTTTAGTATTTCCTCGAGTTTTTCAATGCTTTCCAAACTATCTCAGAGTGGCAAACCCATTCCGACTGCTAAAGTCCAATCTCCAATTTGAGGTGTTATGAAAACGCTTTTATGGTAAGCATTTTCAATGCCACTTTTCCAATTGGAAGGTTTTACGTTCTTTAATTCGAGTATTTTAGATATTCCTAATTTATCGTTTGTTTTGACTGCAATCCAAACGGTTTTGTATCCGAAATTGATTGGGTTGTCTTGTTGATCAAATGTTTTTTGGGATGCTGGTTTGATTTCACTTTTTTTCGCTAACCAAATTGAGATTGTTATGAATGCGATGATGCCGGTTATGATTAGGATTTTCATTTTTTTTTAAATTTTGAATATTTTTTCATGTTTTAAGATTCAATTTTTACGGATTTGCTAAAATACTGGATATAACATCATCAAAAATAATTTTTCCAAACGATTTTTTGATTCGATACGTTCACGGTTGCTCCCGATTGAAGTGGAAAGCTTGGTGTCACTTTTGGCTATGTTTTTGTGGCAAACCCAAAGCGATTGGAATGAGCTCTTGGGGTTGGCTACAAAAAAAGCCAAAAGCTAACCAACTTGGAACAAAAAGCGGGAATTGCCATTGAAAAAATGTCCAAGCGATTGGCTTCTAATTGAATAGCGAATTTTGAGAAATGAATTATGAACTATGAAAATGATTTGGCTTTGACAATTGAAACTATTGCAATAGGGTAGTGAGAAATTGAGATTGTCCTAATGGATCGTACACTTCATAAAAAAAGCCGTTACAATGTGCAACGGCTTTTTCTTGAATAAATAAATCAACACTAAATTATTTTGG
Source organism: Flavobacterium sp. (assembly GCA_040379105.1). Taxonomy (GTDB): domain Bacteria; phylum Bacteroidota; class Bacteroidia; order Flavobacteriales; family Flavobacteriaceae; genus Flavobacterium. The sequence goes on along the minus strand of JBEILV010000043.1, from coordinate 1,651 downwards.
CATCACCACAGTGTCGATAGCATGGATTACTCCGTTTGCAGCAGCTACATCAGCAAGAATTACAGTGGCTTTTCCACCTTTTGCATCTGTTAAAACTACTTTGCCATCTACTAAACTTAAAGTGATTTTTTGACCTTGAACAGTCGTTACTTCAAATTTTCCTTTGTTAGCATTGATTGCTTCTGTTACTGCAGCAGCATCAAATTTGCCTGCAACTACGTGGTAAGTAAGCACTGAAGTCAAGGTTGCTTTGCTTTCTGGTTTTAATAAATTATCTACTGTTCCAGCAGGCAATTTGTCAAAAGCAGCATTGTTTGGTGCAAAAACAGTGAATGGACCTTCGCCACTTAATGTTTCTACTAATTCAGCAGCAGCAACAGCAGCTACTAAAGTACTAAAATCTGCATTGGCAGAGGCAACTCCTACGATGTTTGGAGTTTCTTCAACCACAGGCGCAACTTCTTCTACTACTGGCGCTTCTTCTACAGTTACTTCTTCTTTTGCTTTTCCGCATGATGCAAACATTGCACCAGCTAAAGTCAATACAGTCAACGATTTAATTAATTTCATGTTTGTAAATTTTATTAATTTTGAGCAAAAGTAAATTTATCTACCAATTGTTTAATGTGTTTAACAAAAGATTAGACAAATTTTAATTTTATGATCGGTTTTCAAGTGGTTTCACAAAGGTTTTATTTTGATTATTTCGATAAGACTCTTTTTATTTCGAGCCATTCCAGCCGGGTGGTTCGCAACAAGTCAATCGCTTTTTCTTGATTTTCGGTATTGTTTTCAATGTTTAAATATTGCGCCCAATGAGGATTTTCTTGAATCGAAGCGATGGTTTGCAGTCGTTTTTTAGATTCTTGTGCGCTAAAAACAGCCCACTTTTTGTCATACCTCGGGTGGTTTTTATGATTCGCTTCATAAACCTGAGCTTCGTTTTGATCGATAAAGAACAATGGCTTAACATCGTCGTTTTCAAAAAAATCTTCCCATTTTGCGAAGCCAATGGTCTGTTGGTCAGTTTTCTTTGCCATGATTTTTATCAATCGCCAACGACAATTGCCCACTCTTCCCCAATGATTTGAATACCGAAACACCCCTTCGTCGGTAAAAAAATACATACTACCCGATTTGCTGTGATACTTAAAATCTTCTTTTTTAATTTCGCAGTTAGACAATTCTTGAAATACACAAAATGTATTTTTAAAGAAATTAGCTCTATTGATTTGTTTTACAGGTTTTTCCATCATTTTTTTACGAAAAAAAAACGCAACTATTTTTTTAAAATGAATCTCTTATCAAATTAGGCAGTTCTAGGTGCAAATAATTGGTTTTATTGGATTGACCCACGTGGTTTTCATGTGGGTTAATTTTTTTGGTAAATGTAGCATTCTTCCTTGAAAACCTCAAGCTCTATCAAAATCTACTTTTGGTTTTTACTTTTAATCAAATTTGAAATGAATGTTCAAAAATTTACTATTCGCAATCAAGGCGGTACACTCGATATTTAAGTAAATTTGCTTTTCATAAAAATCGATATTTCCATGACTACTTTCATTTTTGCAACACACAATCAGAACAAAGTTTTCGAGATCAGTCCGTTTCTTTCAGATCAAATTCAGATAAAAACCCTGAACGATTTGTC
>JBEILV010000042.1:0-18330 GCA_040379105.1 Flavobacterium sp. | reverse complement strand
TTTTAATCAGACAAAGTTCAAAAGTAAGAATTTAAATCATTTATATTCAGTAAATTAGTTTTCAACAATTAAAACCAACTTAACAACAAATATTGATAAACGCTTTGTTTTTTATAATTTTATGCGTTTGCCCTGGCACCTTGGGGTCAAGACATTTTGAAAGCAGGAAAATCGATGGGCATCGGTGGTTTTGGATGCGTAGTGGCCGACACGGTGGTCCATTTTCAAAAAGTAAATAAAACTTCGGTAAAAATCAACAATACGGACGCTTTTTCCAATATCAATATCAAATACGAAAATTGGAATACTGCCATCGACAGCCTTGATTTGGAAGCCTCTTTAACCATTTATCCCGAAGACAGATTTACGAAAGTGGTTTTGAGTCCATCCAAAGAAACAAAAGGCATCTGCACCGGAATTGTCAAAATGAAGGAAATTCCGCTTGATAAAAAAGAAGGTCAAAAATGGGGCTACATCGCTACGTATGGCGCACAAACGCTCGTAAGCGATACTGATTTGTTGGGTATGGCAGTTTTCTATAAAATCGCCGAATTGGCAGAAAAAAAAGAAGGCAACTACGATCATTTGTTGGTATTCAAACCAAGTGCGACTGCAATTACTTACTATTTTTTGGGTGCTTGGGAACAAGAATTGGATGGCATCAAAAACAAAGAAGATTTCATGGCCGATTTGAATAAAAAACTCGACCATCTTCAGGCGAATGATGTAATGCCATAATAACCTTTTTAAAATGACACATTTCAATATTTTTTTTAAAATGAAAACATATCCTCAACCTTTTCTTCTGCTCGTAGTTGTTTTTTCTTTTGTCGTTTTCGGATGCAAAAGCAATAAGGAAAACGTGTCAGAAGTGGCGAAAAAAACCGATAAATTAGTTCCCGAACATTTGAAATGGTCTGAAAGAATGATGCTTTCAGAAATTGAAAGAGTGCCCAATGCTACGATGATTGATTTCGTAAAAAAACCAAGATGGAGCCACACAAATGGTTTGGTTTTGAGTGCTTGCGCAAAAGTTTTTGAAGCCACCAAAAATCAGAAATACTACGATTACGTTTATAATTATGCCAACGAATTGATTGACAGTTCAGGAACTATTGCCACTTACAAACGTTCCAATCAGAATCTAGACATGATCAAGTCAGGCGATGTGCTTTTGTATTTGTATCCAAAAACGAAAGAAGCGCGTTTTCTGAAAGCCATCGATACGCTGATTCATCAAATGGAATTGCAACCTAAAACTTCCGACGGTGGCTATTGGCACAAGAAAATTTATCCGCACCAAATGTGGCTCGACGGTTTGTACATGGCAGAATCTTTTCATGCACATTATGCAACGATGTTTGTAGAAAATGAAGCCGAAAAAATGAAAATTTTCGATGATGTTGTTTTGCAATTCGATTTAATCCAAAAACACAGTCGTGATGAAAAAACAGGACTTTTATTTCACGGTTGGGATGAAAGCAAAGAGCAAAAATGAGCCAACAAAAAAACAGGAAACTCGCAACATTTTTGGTCAAGAGGCATGGGTTGGTATGGCATGGCTTTGGTGGACGTACTCGATTTTTTACCTAAAAACCATCCCGGAAGTGAAAAATTAATTACCTATTTGAATCAATATGCAGAAGCAATTTTGAAAGTACAAGATACTTCCGGACTTTGGTATCAAGTTTTGGATCAAGGAAATCGTGAAGGAAATTATTTGGAAGCTTCTGGAACAGCAATGTTTACTTACACTTTTGCAAAAGGTGCTCAAAAAGGCTATTTGCCCGAAAAATATTTGGCTGCGGCCAATCAATCTTACAACGCAATGATTGAAAAACTAATTTCTGTCGATGAAAACGGATTGGTCAGTCTCAATCAATGTTGTGCCGTGGCTGGTTTAGGTGGCAATCCTTACCGAGATGGTTCGTATGAATATTACATCGGTGAGGAAATCAGAGCGAATGATCCTAAAGGAACAGGGCCATTTATTTTAGTGAGTTTGTTGCTCAATAAATAATTTTTCGATTTTGCAACCACGTTTTAATTGCTCAATATGATGCGCTTTTTTTATATCGTTTTTTGTTTTTTGACGGTTGCTATTCAAGCACAAAATCCTTATGTTTCTGAGGTTTGGGTGGCCGACAATGGCGATGGAACCTATAAAAACCCCATCATTTATGCAGATTATTCAGATCCTGACGTCATTCGTGTGAATGATGATTATTTCATGACGGCTTCGAGTTTTAATTGCATGCCAGCCTTGCCGATTTTGCATTCCAAAGACATGGTCAATTGGAAAATCGTGAATCATGCTTTGAAAGAACAACTCCCTGCCGATACTTACAACATGCCTCAACATGGCAATGGCGTTTGGGCACCAAGCATTCGTTTTCACAAAGGCGAATTTTACATTTTTTGGGGCGATCCCGATTTTGGAATCTATCAAGTAAAAACAAAAAATCCTTTGGGCGAATGGGAAAAACCAGTTTTGGTAACGGAAGGCAAAGGATTGATTGATCCATGCCCTTTTTGGGACGACAACGGCGATGCGTATTTAGTACATGCCTACGCTGGAAGTCGGGCGGGAGTGAAAAGTTTGCTTTCCATCAACAAAATGAATCCCGAAGGCACAAAAGTGCTCGATGTGGGTGTTCATGTTTTTGACGGACACGAAAATCACGACACCGTTGAAGGGCCCAAACTTTACAAAAGAAACGGCTTTTATTTCATTTTTGCGCCCGCTGGCGGAGTAGCAACGGGTTGGCAACTCGTTTTGCGTTCCAAAAATATTTATGGGCCTTATGAAGAAAAGATTGTTTTAGAACAAGGAAGCACCAAAATCAACGGCCCGCATCAAGGTGCTTGGGTGGAAACATCAAACAACGAACATTGGTTTTATCATTTTCAAGACGTGGGTGCGGTGGGAAGAATTGTGCATCTTCAACCGATGGTGTGGAAAAACGATTGGCCTTTTATTGGAAAAGATGTCGATAAAAATGGCATTGGCGAACCTGTCGCATCGCATAAAAAACCCTCAATCGATGTAAAAAATCCAATTTTTACCCCGCAAGAATCTGATTTTTTTGATGGGTTCAATATCGGATTTCAATGGCAATGGCAAGCCAATCCAAATGTGGTTTGGCATGCAAAATTGCCCGGAAATAATTTCTTGCGATTGTTTGCCATCAAGTCTGTTGCCGATACTGAAAACAAATGGCGGATGCCTAATTTATTACTACAAAAATTTCCAGCACCAGAATTCAAAGCCACTACAAAAATCACTTTGCATCCTGAAGAGGCAAAAACAGGAAAGAAAGCTGGTTTGATTGTAATGGGTTTGGATGTTGCGGCTGTCGATATTTCTCATGATGAAGCAGGTTTTTTTGTCCAACAAACCGAAACAAATGAAGCCGACAAAGGCAATCGTGAACAAATCAATCAAACGGTCAGACTCAAATCGAACGAGGTTTATTTTAGAATGGAATATGCATCAAAAGAAGGTTGGTGCCAGTTTTATTTTTCTGAAAACAATCAAAATTATCAAAAAATCGGAAAACCTTTCAAAGCCAAAGAAGGCAAATGGATTGGCGCAAAAGTGGGGCTTTTTTGCACGAGTACGCTTGAAGCACAAAGAGGCGGTTATGCCGTTGTTGATTTTTTTACCATTACTAAATAATTCTCTATGACGTGTCGATTTGCTTTTTTGCTCTTTTTTATTTTAAGTTTTCATTTGGTTGTTGGTCAAAAGAAATCCACAATCACGACTATTTATCTCATCGGCGATTCTACGATGGCAGATTATTCTGGCGATTATGAACCTAACAAAGATTATATGAAAACAAGATTCCCGATGATGGGTTGGGGTCAAGTTTTTCAACCGTTTTTTGTGAAAGACAGCATTAATAAACTGAAAAACATCATTCAAACAGACAGTGTTTTGGTTAAAGATGTTGCCAGAGGTGGCAGAAGTACTCGCACTTTTTTTCAAGAAGGAAGATGGCGAAAAGTGTATGAAATCCTCAAAAAAAATGATTTGGTATGCATGCAATTTGGGCATAATGATGCTTCGGTTGAAAAAACAGAACGCTACGTAAATGTGGAAGGCTACAAAGAATTTTTGAGATTATTTGTGGCTCAAACCAGAGAAAAAGGGGCAATTCCCATTATTTTAACCCCAGTTGCCAGAAATTATCCTTGGAAAAATGGAGTGTTGGAAAATGTGCATGGCGAATATGATGCTGCGGCAAAAGAAATTGCCAAAGAAATGAATGTTTGTTGGATTGATTTGAATCAAAAATCAAGAGATTTCTTTTCAAAAAAAGGGGAAGCTTTCGTTACAGAAAATTATTTCATGCATCTTCCAGCGGGAGTGTATGAAGCTTATCCCGAAGGTTTGAAAGACAATACGCATTTTCAACCACAAGGAGCGCAGGTGGTGGCAAACCTTGTTTTTCAGGGTTTAACCCAACTAATTGATCGTAAGTAACCTACTTCAATGAGTCATTTTTTACAATTATTTGTGTTGTTGGTAAGTTGGTCTTTTTTTGCACAAAAACCGTTCGAAGTAAAACCTTTTACAATCGAAACGACCTATCAAAAACTAAAAAAGGACTACCCTTTCATTTCGCCCATTCAAAATCTAGTTTCAGATGAATACGCTGCGAATCTTGACATCGTTTATAAAACCACCGAAACATCTGATTTGAAGTTGGATGTTTTCTATCCAAAAAACGATCAAAATCAAATTTTTCCAGCGGTTTTACTCATTCATGGCGGCGGTTGGTTGTCTGGAAGTAAAGATAATCTCAAAATCATGGCGCAACATTTGGCAAGCAAAGGTTTTGTTGCCATCACGGTTGCTTATCGATTGGGATTAGAAGCCAAATATCCCGCAGCGGTTTTAGACATCAAAGAGGCTTTGATTTGGACTAAAGAAAATGCTGACAAATTCTCTATCAATCCCAACAAAATTGGCATCATTGGCGCTTCGGCAGGCGGACAATTGGCTACTTTGGTCGGAGTTACTGCACAAAATAAAATTTTTGAAATCGGCAATGCTGCATCAACAAACGTGCAATGTATTGTCAATATCGATGGCATTGTTTCATTCGTGCATCCAGAAGCTGCCGCCGAAGGCACGATGGCAAGTATATGGTTGAATGGATCGAAAACAGAGAATTTTAAAAACTGGAACGAGGCTTCTCCTTTGAACTATGTTGATATAAATTGTCCGCCCATTTTGTTTGTCAATAGTTCGATGCCTAGATTCCACGCTGGAAGAGACGATATGATTGCAAAACTGAATGAGTTGGGTGTTTTCAATCAAACATTTACGATTCCTGAAACTCCACATGCTTTTTGGTTGATGCAGCCGTGGTTTGAAACAACTTTGGAATGTATGATTCCGTTTTTAAATAAAACATTGAAAAACAATACGATAGAATAATTTCAAAAATTTGGATATTTTAATCAAATTTTAATCCTTTCTAAATGTTAATTTCCGACTTTTACACACTGTAAATGCTTAAGCATAAACCAACTATTTTTTGATTAAAATGAGTAGCTTTACAAGTTTTCAAATGTAAATTTTTCTATGAAGAAGAAGACCACCATTTATGATATTGCAGAAAAATTGAATTTAACTGCGGCCACTGTTTCAAGAGCATTAAATAACAATTTAAAAATTAGCGAAAATACGCGCAAACTAGTTCACGAAACTGCTCTTGAAATGAATTACGAGCAAAATACTTTGGCAAGAGCCTTGAAAAGCGGCAAAAGTTTTAACGTGGGCGTTATTGTGCCGAGAATGGACAGTAACTTTTTTGCTTCGGTCATTCGTGGCATTGAAGAAGAATTGTATCCGCATGGTTATCACGTGATTATCTGTCAAACGCATGACCAAAAAATTTTGGAAATGGGAAATATTACTTCCCTGATCAATGCACAAGTGGACGGGATTTTGATGTCGGTTTCTAATGCCAAAACTCCAAACAAGATATTCAATAGTCTTTTTCAAAAGCAAGTGCCGCTTATTTTCTTTGATAGAAAGAAGAACATCGACGGAGTAAGCTCTGTAACCATCGACGATTTTAATGGTGCTTACGAAGCAACCAAACATTTGATTGAACAAGGTTTTACAAGAATTGCTCATTTATCCAACGACCGTTCGCTTGAAATTTATAAAAACAGATATTTAGGCTACAAACAAGCTTTGATGGATGCTGGACTTGAAGAAGATGGAAACATTGTCATTGAAATGCCAAGTAGGGTGGAAGAGGGGAGAAAAACGACCAAAACCTTCTTAGAAATGACCAATCCTCCGGATGCCATTTTTTCTGCCAGCGATTTTACAGCCTTGGGAGCTATTCAAGAAATTAAATCGCAAGGATTACGGATTCCTGAAGATATTGGCGTAGTTGGTTTTAGTAACGAACCTTTCACACGATTTATGGAATTGTCTATATCTTCCGTGGATCAATCTCCTATTGAAATGGGTAAAATTGCGGCACAAGTTTTCTTGGAAGAAGTGAACGGCGATAAAAAATTGAAAGTTGAAAAGCATATTGTTCTTAAACCAGAACTCATCATCAGAAAATCATCATTAAAACAAAAACCCGAAACGAATTAACTTCAATTTCGGATTTTCTGATCAACAAACACTTTTAAATTTTATAATGAAACGCCTCTTTTCCAAAGGATAAAGTCGTTTTGATTTAACAAGGCTGCTTTAGAAATTCTGATTCCGCTTGCAATTTCAATAATGGTCTCGAGCATTTCATCGCCCATTTCTTCGATATTTTTTTCGCCTTTGATGATGCCGCCTGTGTCTATGTCAATAATGTCCGGCATTTTAGCGGCTAATTCAGAATTGGATGAAACTTTCACAATCGGCGCAATTGGGTTGCCGGTTGGAGTGCCTAATCCTGTGGTAAACAACACTACATTGGCTCCCGAACCAACCATGGCTGTGGTGCTTTCTACATCATTTCCGGGAGTACAAAGCAAGTTTAATCCCGATTTTGAAACGTATTCGCCATAATCTAAAACATCCACCACAGGCGAAGTACCGCCTTTTTTGGCTGCTCCCGCCGATTTCATGGCATCCGTAATCAAACCGTCTTTGATGTTGCCCGGCGATGGATTCATGTCAAAGCCCGAGCCTGCATCTACGACCGATTTTTCATAGGCTTTCATCAACGATAAAAATCTTTCTGCTGAATTTTCGTTTTCACAACGATTGACCAGTTCTTGTTCTACGCCACAAAGCTCTGGGAATTCAGATAAAATAGCGATGCCTCCCAAGGCAACCACCACATCCGAAACATAACCAAGGGTAGGATTGGCCGATATTCCTGAAAATCCATCCGAACCTCCACATTCTAATCCAACTCTTAGTTTTGATAATGGTGCAGGTTTTCTTTCTATTTTATTGGCTTCTTTGATGGCTTCAAACGACGCTTGAATGATTTGACCCATCATTTCGTCAACAGTTCCCATTTTTTGTTGTTCAAACATCAAAATGGGTTTCTGAATATTGGGATTGATCGCTTCTAAAGCCTTGTTGAAAATATCGATTTGTAAGTTTTGACAACCTAAACTCAAAACAGTCGCTCCTGCCACATTTGGATTGTTCACATAACCCGCCAACAAACGCGCTAAACTTTCAGAGTCTTGCCTAATGCCTCCACAACCGCCCGCGTGCGTGATGAATTTTACTTCTATGTTGTCAAAAACGCGGTTGCTCTCTTCTTCAACGGGTTCATTTTCATTTTGTTGATGAATCAATGAACGCAACAGTTTTTGATGCGGACTTACTTTTTTAGTCAAAAGTTCGTTTTCAAATATTTCTTTGAGGGTTTCGATGTTTCTATTTTCACAAAAAACCAAAGGAAAAAAAAGCCAAACGTTCTCCGTGCCCACTTGTCCATCTTCCCGATGATAACCCATAAATTTGCGGTCTTTCCATTTCTCAACATTTGGCGCAGTCCAAGGGGTTGTACTTGTTTTTTGAGTTACTTTGGCACTTTGATGTTTCACATTTTCGGTGGTCAAAACTTCGCCTTTACGGATGGAATCATTGGCTTTTCCAACCAAAACTCCATACATAAAAATCTCATCGCCTTTTTCCAAATCCAAAAGGGCAATTTTATGTTTTGCTTTTACAGCTGTTTTAGTTGTAATAGATTGATCTTCAAATAGAATAACTTCATTTGGAATCAAATCCATCAAAGCAACCGCCACATGATCAGATGGATGTATTTTGATTAATTTCTTTTGCATCGTCATTTAGATTTTAGTTAGAAATGGCTTTTAAATAATGGTTGTAACCTAATTCAATGCCATTTTGATTTATTTCTTTCAATGCCAAAGCAATGTTTTGTGCGAATGAATCGATGGTTGTTAAGTCCATTTCCCAAAAATCTTTGTTTTGTAATACTTTTTCGGCAATCGAAGCATACTCGTTTGTAAGCCAAGTTTCATTAAAAAAGGCAACGATTTTTTCATCGTCTTTAATCGGTAGGTTGTTTTCGTTCCAAGTTCCTTTGTAAAATCGAATCAAACAAGCGAAAGCAAAAACGAGATTTTTCGGCAAATGTTGATACTTTTCATGGTATTCTAGCATGCTTGGCAACACACGCACTTTAAATTTCGAGATGGAATTAAGCGCAATGTCCGAAAGTTGGTGTTTGATGAATGGATTTCTAAATCGGTCTAAAACTTCGTTGGCAAAAACATCAAGTTCCTCTTTGTCCATCGGCAAAATAGGATTGATTTCGTCAAAAATAATTTGATTGACAAAAGCTCCCGTAAACGAATGATCAACAGTTTCTTTAACGGTACTATTGCCGAATAAAATTGAAAAAGGAACCATGGCCGTGTGTGCGCCATTTAAAATTCGAACTTTTCGTGTGCGGTAAGGTTGCATGTCTGCTACGATTTTCACATCCAAATCCGTTTTATGAAAGGGCAACTTTTCCTTGAGTCGATCATCGCCTTCAATGACCCAAAGAAGGAATGTTTCTGCGGCAACAATCAATTTGTCTTGATAATCGAGTTGCGCATTGTATTCTTCAATTTGATCTTTCGGATAACCCGGGACAATTCTGTCCACCAATGTGTTGTGAAAAGTGCAAGCTTCGTGAATCCAATGCACAAAATTGGTACTCAAGTTCCAAAGTTGGCAATATTTTAAAATGATTTCTTTCAGTTGATCGGCATTGTAATTGATTAATTCGCATGGAATGATGGTTAATCCTTTATCTAATTGTCCATTGAAATGTTGAAATCTTTCATGAAGTAAAACCGTCAATTTTGCTGGAAAAGAAACGGGTGGTTGCATGTCCATCGTGTCCGTTTCTACAAAAGCAATGCCCGCTTCGGTGGTGTTTGAAATGACAAACTGAAGCGATTCTTCTTTTGCTAAACTAAGATACTCGTCAAAATTTGAATAGGGATTAATTCCTTTTACGATGTTTGTAATCAGTTCTTTATGTTGAATTTCCTTTCCTTTTTGAACCCCTTTCAAAAACAAAGTGTATAAACCTTCTTGTTCGTTGAGCATAGTAACCAATCCGTGTTCGATGGGTTGCACAACAGCGATTCCTGCCTTAAAATCGATGGTGGTATTTAATTTTTGGAAGGCAAATTCAACAAAAGCGCGTAAAAAATTTCCTTCTCCAAATTGCACAATTTTGATGGGCAGCAAACTTGTAGGTTCGGTATTTTCTCTGTTTAATTTATTGATAGTTAGCATGATGTTTTGTTTGTATTAATCTTGTTTGATAGGAACTAAATTTTCATCTAGCGGAGTCATTTTTGGCATCAACAAATGCACAATGCCAAGTACAATTAAATAGCACGAACCTGTGATGAGGAAAGCCCAGAAATAGCCAGAATTTCCAGCTTGATCAAGCACAGAACCCAAAGCCATATCGGCAAAAATACCCGCAACTGCGCCTACCATTCCACCGATACCGACCACAGAAGCGGTGGCTTTTTTTGGAAAAACATCTGAGACCAAAGTAAAAATATTGGCTGACCAAGCTTGATGTCCGGCGGCGGCAACACCAATAAGTACAATGGCTAACCATTTATTGTCTGTAATTGCTACGAAACTGACGGGCAAAATGATGAGGGCACAAATCAATAATGTAATTTTCCTTGCTTTGTTGATCGTCCAACCTTTTTTCATAAAAGCTCCCGAAAGATACCCACCAAAAATACTTCCTACATCAGCCAAAAAATAAATCACAAAAAAGGGCAACGCAATGTTTTTGATGTCCACTCCGAAAGTGGTTGCTAAGAATTTTGCACCCCAAAAAAGATAAAACCACCAAACGGCATCGGTTGTTTTGGCAACTGCAAATGCCCACGTTTCTTTTTTGAAAAGCACTTGCTTCCATGGCAATTTATCATCGTTTTCAGCCGCTGAATCACTTTGTATGTAAGCCAATTCTTCTTTTGAAACTTTGGGATGTACTTCTGGTTTTTTATACCAACGAAGCCATAGAAAAATCCAAATGGAACTTAAAAAACCTGTAATCAAGAAAGGAATGTGCCAATTTTTACCATTTATATCCACAATCAGTGCCACAACAAATGGTGCTGCAATGGCTCCAATACTTGTAGCGGCGTTAAATAATCCAGTGGCAAATGCCCGGTCTTTTTTTGGAAACCACTCGGCGGTTGTTTTGATGGCTGCTGGAAAATGTCCAGATTCTTCGAATCCTAAACCAAATCGTGCCAAAGAAAAACCCAAAACACTAAATCCTGGGCAAACTAAGGCATGCAACATGCCAAAAGCACTCCAAATCACAATCGATAATGTATAGCCTTTTTTGGTTCCTAAACGGTCAATTAATCCGCCCATAGAAAGCATTCCGAAAGCATAAGCTATTTTAAAAGCGATCATGATGTTGGCATAATCACTGTTGGTCCAGCCAAATAATTTTTCTAATGTGGGAGCCATGACTCCAATCAAACTCCTGTCGAAGTAATTGATTGTGGTCGCAAACATTAAAAGTCCTAGTATTCTGTAGCGATAATTGCCAATTTTAGGAATTGAATTGCTCATAAGTTTATTTTTTTAGCGTCTATTTGCATAGAAGCAACATTATTTTCTTAGTGTTTTGATGAAATCAATGGCAAATTTTACATGTGAAGTTAATTTGCTAAAGTCTTTATTATCAATAATTTCTTTTGTAATTAATTGCGATCCCATGCCAACAGAAACAGCTCCTGCTTCAAACCATGAGGTCAAACTTTCTTCTGTTGGAAAAATACCACCTGTCGGCATAATGCTTGTCCAAGGTTGAGGGCCTTTGATCCCTTTCATGAATTGAGGTCCGTAAACATCACCGGGGAAAAGTTTCACGATTTCACAACCTAATTCTTCTGCTTTGGCAATTTCTGTTAACGATCCACAACCTGCTGACCAAAGCACTTTTCTTCTGTTGCAAACAAGGGCAATGTCTTCTCTCAAAACAGGCGTAATAATGATATTTGCACCCATTTGCATATAAAAAGAAGCCGCCGCAGCATCTGAAACCGAATCCACGCCGAGAATCATTCCTGGCAGTTCTTTACGGGTATATTTCATTAATTCACCAAAAACTTCATGCGCAAAATCGCCTCGTGCAGTAAATTCGAACAATTTGGCTCCGCCTTCATAACAAGCCTTTACCACTTGTTTGCAAACCTCAATATCTGAGTGAAAATACAAAGGAACTAATCCCGTGTTTTTCATGTTTTGCGCTACTTCAATTCTACTAAATTGCGCCATTTTTAATTTTTTTTATCTTGAAACAATCCCTGTTTGGTCGCCGTTGGCCATTTTTTCAACTTCTGCTTTCGTAGCGAGGTTATAATCGCCAGAAATCGTATGCTTTAAACAACAAGCTGCTACGGCAAAATCGGGTGCTTTTTGCTGATGATCGGCATGATGAATCAATCCGTAGATTAAACCTCCCATAAATGCATCTCCACTTCCAACGCGGTCAATGACGGGTGTAACTTCTTTTAATTCAGCTGAATACAAATGCTCTTTATTGTATAAAATCCCTCCAATTCTCTGATGGGAAGCACTGACAGAATATCTTAATGTGGTGGAAACAACTGTGAGATCGGGGCAATGAGTAAAGATTTTGTCATAAAGTTTGGGCAATGCTGTCGTGTTTTGATAATCGGGATTGACTTTCTCTAATCCCAACATAAAATAGGCCTTGTCAATATCGCCTAGAATAACATGACTGTATTTCAAAAGTTCGGGCATGATTTCGTGAGGCTTTTTGCCATATTTCCACAATTTTGATCGGTAATTTAAGTCGCACGAAATGGTAAGTCCAAGTTTGCTTGCTGCTTTTATGGCTTCCAAACATTCTAAAGCTGCACTCTCTGAAATTGCAGGAGTGATGCCACTCCAATGAACCAAGTGGCATTTTGAAGGATTTCTTCCCAATCAAACTGTCCTTTCGAAATCGTTGCAAATGAACTTCCCGAACGATCGTAAACCACGTTGCTTCCTCTTGTTCCCGCGCCTGTTTCGAGATAGTAAGTGCCGAGTCTATCGCCGCCAATTTGAATATGTTCGGCATTTACATTTAGTTTTCTGACTTCTCGCAACGCGCAAGCTCCGATGTCGTTGTCGGGAATTCTTGTCACAAATTCCGATGAAACTCCATAATTTGCCAAGGAAACAGCGACATTAAATTCGCCACCGCCATAAGACGCAGCAAAAATTTGGCTTGAGAAAAGCGCAAATGTCTTTCTGTTGACAATCGCAACATGATTTCGCCAAAAGTTACAACTCTATTCATCCTTTGTTCTGTTTCTTTATTTTAAAAAATCCTCTCTTTTTGGGTTGAAAACATCCACTAAAATGCCATCTTCAACACAAACTACACCATGCAAATTATTGCTTGTAACAAAAAAAGAATCGCCTTTTATGAGCGTTTCTATTTGATTTTCAATCGTTACTTCAAATATTCCATCGGCAATGTAAGTGGCTTGCGAATGAAAATGCTGATGCAAATATCCAACAGCTCCTTTTTTGAATCGAACCACAACCATCATCAAGTGGTCATCAAAACCAACGATTTGCCGATCGATGTTTTCTCCAACGTTTTCCCATTCAAGTTCATTAGTTTTAAAAAACATCCTTTTGATTCCTAAAGATTAAAATATTCTTTGGCATTTCCATAACAAATGTCTGACACTAATTTTCCAATCCATTCTATATCAGCAGGTAATTCGCCTCTTTTGATTTCATCGCCTAATAAATTACATAAAAGACGTCTAAAATATTCATGTCGTGGAAATGATAAAAAGCTTCTGGAATCTGTAAGCATTCCCACAAAACAACTCAGCAATCCCATGTTAGAAAGTGCGTTCAGTTGCTTCGTCATGCCATCTTTTTGGTCTAAAAACCACCATCCTGATCCAAATTGAACTTTTCCTTTCACGCTTCCGTCGTTGAAATTGCCAATCATTGTGGCTAAGACTTCGTTGTCAGCAGGATTCAAATTGTATAAAATCGTTTTTGTTAGTTTGTCTTGACTGTCTAAAGCATTCAAAAAATTCGATAAGTTTCTGGCGTGCGAAAAATCTCCAATGGAATCCCAACCTGTGTCAGGCCCCAAAATCTTGTGCATTCTGCTGTTGTTGTTGCGCAAAGCACCCAAGTGAAATTGTTGTACCCAACCTAATTCATGATAGGTTTCTGATAAAAACAATAAAATAGCACATTGAAACTTTTGTATTTCCTCTGGTGTTAGAATTCCGTTTTGTCTTTTCTTAAGAAAAATAGCGTCGATTTCAGATTGCGTAAAATATTCAAAATAAAGATGTTCCAATCCATGATCGCTCAGTCTGCAACCATTTTTATGGAAATAATGCGCACGATTTTTAAGCGCATCGCACAAATCTGAATACGAATCAATGGAATTTCCCGAAACTTCTTCAAGTTGGCTCAAATATAAAATGTAATCATCGTTCGAAATCAAAATCGCTTTGTCAGGACGAAAAGCGGTGCTGATTTTGATTTCAAAATTACTACTTGCCAATTGCTGATGAAATGCCAAATCGTCGGTTGGATTTTAGGTGGTGCAAACGAATTCGGCCTTGACTTTTCTTAATAAATTTTGGGTGCTAAAATCAGTGCTGTTGAGCTTTTGACTTGTTTCATCAAAAATAGGTTGTGCTGATTTTTCATTTAATAGTTCATAAACATCAAAATAGCGTGCCAATTCCAAATGCGTCCAATGAAACAATGGATTTCGCATCGTATAAGGAACTGTTTTTGCCCATTGCTCGAATTTTTCCCTATCGGTTGCTTTTCCCGTAATGAAATGTTCGTTGATGCCTAAAGTTCGCATAGCGCGCCATTTATAATGATCGCCGTTGATCCAAACTTGTGTAATATTTTCAAAAATGGTGTCCTCTGCAGTCAATTGAGGAGATAAATGATTGTGGTAATCTATAATGGGCTGATTTTTAGCATAATTATGATAGAGCTCTTCTGCCCATTTATTTTCGAGTAAGAAATGATCGTGAATGAAATTTTGATTCATGATTTTCATTTGATAAAATTAATTTTCATTGATTGGTTTTCCAATGGTTGCTAAAATGCCCCCATCCACATAAATGATTTGACCATTCACAAAATCGCTTGCTTTGGATGCCAAAAAAACCGCCGTGCCTTCCAAATCTTCTGGATTGCCCCATCGCGCAGCAGGAGTTCTATTGATGATAAATTCGTTGAACGGATGTCCGTCCACACGGATAGGTTCGGTTTGCGAAGTAGCAAAATATCCTGGGCCAATGCCGTTGACTTGAATGTTGTGTTTAGCCCATTCGGTTGCCAAATTTTTTGTCAGCATTTTCAATCCACCTTTTGCCGCAGCATAAGCACTCACAGAGTTTCTGCCCAGTTCGCTCATCATAGAACAAATATTGATGATTTTTCCTTCTTGACGTTCCATCATTTGCTTGGCAACCAATTGCGACATGATGAAAGGCCCAACTAAATCGACTTCAATCACTTGCCGGAAATCGGAAACAGACATTGTTATGGACAATTCTCGCTTGATGATGCCGGCATTGTTGACTAAAATATGAATATCGCCTTCGTTTTTTGAAATTTCTTCTATTTTTTCAGCAGCTATTTGCTCGTTGGTAACATCAAAAATGTATCCACTAGCCTGATAGCCTTTGCTTTGGTAATAAGCCAATGCCGATGATAGTTTGGCTGGAGTTGTGCTTGTGATGATTAATTTCGCTCCAGCTTTTGCCAATCCTTCTGCCATTGCCATGCCCAAGCCGTGTGTGCCACCAGTGATTAATGCTGTTTTATTTTTTAAGTTGAATAATTCCATGTCGTTATCTTAATTCGTTAGGTGGAAATGAATCCATATCGCTGTAATCTAAATTCTCACCTGCCATGCCCCAAATAAAGGAATAGTTCGACGTGCCAACTCCTGAATGAATAGACCATTCTGGCGAAAGCACGGCTTGATTGTTTTGAATGAAAATATGCCGTGTGTTTTGAGGTTCGCCCATAAAATGACAAATGGTTTGCGGACTTTCAATATCGAAATAGAAATAAGCTTCCATACGTCGAGTGTGGGTGTGCGATGGCATCGTGTTCCAAACATTCCCTTCCAAAAGTTCGGTCAAACCCATTTGTAGCTGGCATGTTTCAACAATTCCGTGCACAATGAGTTTATTGATAATTCTTTTATTGGCCGTTTCTTGATTTCCTAGTGGAATTACTTCAGCATCAGCCAGTCCCACTTTTTTGGTTGGATATTTTTTGTGAGCGGGAGCAGAGTTTAAATAAAACAATGCCTGTTCACCATCAACGCTACTAAAAAGCACTTCTTTGCATTCTTTTCCAACATACGAAGCTTCTTTTTTGTTCAAATGAAATGTTTCGCCATCCACGGTTACGATGCCAGCACCTCCCACATTAATAATTCCTAATTCTCGTCTTTCCAAGAAATAGTCCGCTTTTAAATAAGGAATGGTTTCTAATGTCAAAGGTTGGTTCGTCGGCATGGCACCGCCTACAATATATCTGTCATACATTGAGTACGTTAGATGAATTTCGTTGACTGAAAACAAGTCGTCAATGAGAAAATCATTTCTTAATTGTTCGGTATCATATTTGTTTGCGTCTTTAGGATTAGAAGCATATCTGAATTTATAATGAGTCATAATAAATCTTTAAAATTGTAATCGATTACACAATTATATATCAAAAATTACAAATTCCTAATTTTTTCAATAATTTTATGTGGGAAAGTGTAATTTTTTGTTCTGATCATCATTTGCTTTTAGATACAAATGAAAAAACCGCTTCAAATTTCTTTGAAGCGGTTTTGCGGTCTGGACGGGACTCGAACCCGCGACCCCATGCGTGACAGGCATGTATTCTAACCAACTGAACTACCAAACCATCGCCTTAATTGCGGTTGCAAATATACTACTCATTTTTAATTCTGCAAGAAATTTCTTTAAAAAAAACAATTATTATTTTTTCATGAAAATCGCTGCTTCTCTACTAAATAAGTGGTCATGATTTCATCAAAATTACTACTCACATTTACAGGAACATACGTAATTCTGTGTTGCAAACACGCCCATTTTATTTTTTTGAAAAACACTTCTATTTGTGTTTGATATTCCTTTTGAATTTGGTCTGCGAACAGCGTTACATGTTCTCCAGTCTCCAAATCGATGAATTTTCTGGGTTCATTTGAAAATTCCAAATCGATTTCTGACGCTTTATCGTGCACGTGAAAAATAACTACTTTGTTTTTTTGATGTTTTAAATGCGTCAAAGCATCAAACAAATCGTCTAAATCTTCGTTTTGAAACATGTCTGTAAACAAAACAATCATCGATCTGCGATGGATTTTTTCGGCAATTAAATGTAGAAAAGGAACAGTAGCGGTCTTTTTTTCGATGGGAGGTTTCTGGACTAATGCTTCTAATTGTTTCAATAAATTGGCATGATGCCGATCGCTTCCTTTTTCGGGAGCATAAAAGTCTAATCCTTCCGAAAACAGACTGAGCCCAACCGCATCTCTTTGTTTTTTGAGCAAATTCATCAAAACGGCGGTTGCCAAAACCGAAAAGCCAATTTTAGTTTTTTCAAACCCTTCGTTGGCTTCTAATTTCGGAAAATGCATCGAAGAAGAATTGTCTATAATAATATGACATCTCAAATTGGTTTCTTCTTCATATTTTTTGGTGTAAAAACGGTCGGTTTTGGCAAAAAGTTTCCAATCGATGCTTTTTGTGCTTTCGCCTACATTGTAAATTTTGTGTTCGGCAAACTCAGCTGAAAATCCATGAAACGGACTTTTGTGCTTACCAGAAATATACCCTTCCACGATTTGATTGGCTAGGATTTCTAAATTTTTAAATTGAGCGAAAGTTGCTAAGTGATGGTTCAAATTCATAATTCAAATGTAGGAAAGTTTATTTCAAAAAAAAAGTTACCAATAAATTGATAACTTTTAAAATTGTGAGGAAATGTGCTTATTTCAACAATGCATCCAACGCATCTGTGTAATTTTTCTTTGGAGAAACGCCCACTTGTCTGCCTACCACTTCGCCATTTTGAAAAACCAAAACGGTTGGAATGTTTCTTACCCCATATTTTGCGGCAAATTCTTGATTCGCATCTACATCTACTTTTCCAACAATTGCTTTTCCTTCATATTCGTTGCTAATCTCGTCAATGATTGGACCTACCATTCTGCATGGACCACACCAAGCGGCCCAAAAGTCAACAATTACTGGTTTGTCTGATTTCAAAACTACTTCTTCAAAAGTAGCATCTGATATTGCTAAAGCCATAGTATAATATTTTATGTTTAGAGTGCAAATGTACTCAAAATTCTATTTTGTGCTGTTTTTAAAAATTGATTTTTGCAATACAATCATTTGTGGAATTGATGTAGGAATTAAATCGTAAGCATATTGAAACTTATGATATGTGGAGGAATTGTTTTTTTACAGATTGATGACTTATTGACTTTGCCTTTAGCGTGGCTCAATGTGTGTATATTCTTAAGGACAAACTAACATTACTTTATAGTTTTTCTATCAATACATTTATTTCTTTTCTTAAATGATCTATTTCACTTTTTAAATGGCTTATATAATCATCTTGCGTGTTGTTAAAAACCATTTTTGTAGGAGCATGTCCTCCTTGTTGGTTTAAGTTGGTTTGTATAAAGTATCCCCACGAGCAACTACACCTCTAAATTACCAGGAAAAAGGTTTTGTATTTTATTGCATGGGTAATCGGCGATGATGTCA
>JBEILV010000041.1:0-18515 GCA_040379105.1 Flavobacterium sp. | reverse complement strand
GTCTGAAAACTATCAAATTTCTGAAAATGATTTGATTAACGACACATTTGTTTTGTTGCAAAAAGGGAAAAAGAACTATTATATATTGCAAGTGGTTGAATAAAACATTGACAAAATAGATTCGCAGAAAACACATTTTTCCATTGAAAGATGTGTTTTTTGCTTTACAAAACCATCAAATTACAGCCCCGAATATCGCTGTTGTCAAAACGACCTAAAACTTCAAAAGATTGATTGTCGTGTTTTTTTCCTAAATCTTGTGTGGCGATAAAAGAACACGAATGGATGTTGGCCAAATCAATTACGTTGATGCCGCCCGTTTTGCCATTTTCAAGCCACGAGAGCGCATCTTCTGTATCACGAATGAGAACTTGCATCCACGGCGGACATTGAAAAATGCCGTTTCCAAAGGAATACGCTTGCGACAACAATTCAGTCATGCCATATTCTGAGTGGATTTCTGGAACACCAAAACCTTTAGATAAAAGAGCGTGCAGTTCCTCACGAATCATTTCCTTTCGCTTTCCTTTCATGCCGCCTGTTTCCATCACGATGGTGTTTTTTAAAGGAAAATCGAGCTTTTCTATCAAATCAAGCAAAGCATAAGAAACGCCCATGAGCAAAACGTTTTCGGAAGCTGATTCTAATTTTCTGAGTTTTTGAATGAGTTCCTCGTGGTTGTGCAAATAAAATCCACTTTCGGGTTGGTTGGTTTTTTGAATCAAATCTTCTACCATATAGATCAACGACGAACCTTTACGCTCTAAATAAGAAGGCAAAAGTGCTAAAAGTGTGTAGTTTTCAATGGCGCCATAAAACCAGGCGAATCCTCGTCGGTAACTTTCTTCATAAAGTGAAATGTCCGACACCAAATGTTGCGAAGTGATGCTTCCAGTGGTGCCGCTGCTTGAAAAAACAGTTGGATTGGGAACGGCTAAACTTATAATTGGGTGCGTTTTGAAAAATTCGATTGGCAAAAAAGGAATGTCAAGAATTTTTTTTACGTTGGTTGGATTTTTTTTCAAATGCACACAAAAATCATGATAAACAGGATTGTTTTCGAACTGATATCGAAAGATTTTCAAAGCAATTTTATGAAATTCTTTTTGAGAATTAATCGAAAAAATATTCGTTGCAGCTATCAAAATTTTTTTGTGCGAAATTACGAATTATACAAGATTTTTGAATGCTTTGAAGGCCTTAAAAGATCAAAACTTTTTCTAAAACCTTGTTCAAACAAAACGCTATTGAAACAAAATTGCGGATAGATTTTTGCTTCAAATGGACTGAACTACTGTTTGAAGATTTATATTGAAATTGCAATAAAGTACTTCAAGCGGCATTAACTTAAACAGCTATCATTTGCACTTCAGAACTTCAATGGCTCATGCTTGTGATTGGGTTGCACATTCGATTTTAAAAACCAAAATCCAATCTTCTGCTTTGTGTGTGAATTTTCTAGTTTGTATATCATTCAAATGAAAATCGAATCTTACGTCAAAATCAGAAGTGTATCCGATATAAAATTTGTCTAATTTTTCTGAAAAAAGAAAGTAAACAATAGGTTCCATAACTTAGTTAAAACAAAAAATCCTAACCAAATAAATGATTAGGATTTTGCTCCCCCTCTTGGGCTCGAACCAAGGACCCTCTGATTAACAGTCAGATGCTCTAACCAACTGAGCTAAGGAGGAAACTGTATTTTTATAATTTTTTCAATATTTCAAATCTGAATAACAAAAAGAAAATCGCTTATCTCTTTTTGCGAGTGCAAATATAGTGTGTTTTTCAATTCTTGCAAATTTTATTGAAAAAATATTTGCGTTTTTTTCTAAGTTCCTTGTATTAAATGCCATATATCATTCCCAAAAACGAGTGCCATTAAGCCCAGTAGAATGACAACTCCAATGGTTTGCGCAATTTCGAGGGTTTTTTCTGTTGGTTTTCTGCGTGTTACGACCTCAATAAGGATAAACATTGCATGCCCGCCGTCAAGACCAGGAATCGGCAATAAATTGATGAAACCCAACCAAACTGAAAACATGGCTGTAAATTTCCAGAAATGTTCCCAATCCCATTCTGGATTGAAGACTTTAAACAAACGCAAAGGACCACTCACTTGTTTGTACGCCTCTGTTTCTGGTCTGATGATTAATTTGAATTGTTTGATTTGATAATTCAAAGATGTCCAAGATTCTTTTGCGGCAACAGGCAGCGCTTCAAAAAAGTTGTATTTATTTACAACCAACATTTCTTTAGCCTTATACATTAAAGGATTGTTGTGTACAAATCCAATTCGACTGCTGTCGCTGATCCAAACTGGTAAATCTATCAACGATTGTTTGCGTTTGACTGTGATAACTGCAGAATCACTTTTAATTGTTTTTACTTCTTTTTGAAATTCGTCGTAGTAACCGACCTTTTTTTGATTGATGGCTACAATTTCATCTCCAACTTTCAAGCCGCTGTTTGCATTGTGGCTATCGGCTGGAATCGAATCTACAGTAATTGTATTATCTCTCGGCGACATTAGTCCGCCTTTTCTTGCGCCATTCATAAAAGCTTTGATTTTTTCGTCGGTCAAAGCAATGGACAATTCTTTGCCATTTCTTTCCACAACAACCGTGTCGCCTAACAAAACATCCAAAACCATTCGTTCAAATTGCGCTTGTTTTGTGCCATCGACACGCAAAATCTTGTCGCCGTCTTCAAAACCGGCCATTTTTGCAGCGTCTGAAAAAACCAAACCGTTTTCTTGAAATTTATCAGTTGAAGTAAATTTTTGTCCATAAGTTGAAAATACTATGGCATAAATCAACCAAGCTAAAATAAAATTCACAATAACACCACCTAATATAATAATCAATCTTTGCCACGCAGGTTTGCTTCTATATTCCCAAGGTTGTGGCTCTTGCTTTAATTGCTCTTTGTCCATACTTTCGTCGATCATACCTGCAATCTTAACATAACCGCCCATTGGCAACCATCCGATTCCATATTCGGTGTCACCAATTTTCTTTTTTACCAACGAAAACCAAGGGTCAAAAAAGAGATAAAATTTTTCGATTTTAGTTTTAAAATATTTTGCTGGGAGAAAATGTCCTAGTTCGTGAAGAATGACTAAAAAAGACAAACATAAAATGAGTTGTGTAACTTGTATAACTGTTTCCATGAAAAAAATTCAAAATTGAGAGCAAAAGTAAACTTTTCAGTCGGTTTTATATTCAGATTGAAAAGATGATTTTAATTTTTTATCAATATTTTAAGTGATTTATAAATTGAATCTTACCACAAAAAAAACACGAACAATGCAAAAAAACGTCATCAATATAAAAAAAGGTAACCACAAGCGGCATTGAAAGAGTTCTGTTCAGCTGAAATTTTCTACGAAACTGATAAAAAAATCAATGGTTTGTAAATCAAAAAGCCAAATGTTTTTCAGTATCAAGATTATATAAAAATCCCGATGCTTTTAAAACATCGGGATTTTTTTACTTCACTTCAAACGAATTATCATCTTGTTTGACATCTGCCATCATGCCACTTGGATCGATGACAACGGATTTGATTTTTTTGGTTCGATTGAATTTCATTTCATACGTTGGATACGCCCAACCCCAACCTTCGAGCACAAATCTAGGAATGTTAGGTGTCGGATTTTCTTTTTCCCAACGCATCAACGGATTAGGAATATAGAAAGTTTCCTTAGAATCGTCTTCATAAACCACCAAAATATCTAATGGCATCGGAATTCTGCCTGTTCTTTTCAATGAAATTTTCTTCTCATTGTCTTTTTGTTCCACTGACTGAATGCCATAGTCAATCGTGTTGGTGGTTTGCGTCCAATCGACTAAATACCAATCTAAAACCGCTCCCGAAACACGTTCGGCGGTTCTTTTAAAATCGTTGGGCGTTGGGTGCGTAAATTGAAAATCTTGGTAATATCTTTTCAAAGTCTTCATCATGTTTTCTTGTCCAATCAAATAGCCTAATTGTGTTAGAAAAACAGTGCCTTTATTGTAAGAAGAAATTCCGTAAATTCGATTTTCGTCATAGCGATCGGCGTGGGTGGTTTGTGGCTGTTCTTTGCCAGAATTTGCCATAAAATAATAGCTTCTGTAAGCACTCGCAAACGGATTGCCGTCTTTCTGATTCGGATTGGGCATCACGGCTTGCATCGCCAAATCGGAAATGAATGAGGTAAAACCCTCGTCCATCCATTCGTGTTTGGCTTCGTTGGTGGCCAAAATGTGCTGAAACCAAGAATGCGCCAGTTCATGTGCTGTAACTCCCACCAAACTTCCTAAGGAACGCTCGCCTGTAATCAACGTACACATTGCGTATTCCATACCGCCGTCGCCCCCTTGAACGATTGAATATTGCTTGTAAGGATAAGTGCCGATATTTTGATTAAAAAACTTCAATAAATCGGCCGTTTTGGGTTGCAATGCTTTCCATTTTTCGATCAACTCGGGTTTGTTTTTATAGAAAAAATGCAATTCAACATTGTTTTCGCCCATAATTTTGTCATGAATGTATTCAGGATCGGCACCCCACGCAAAATCGTGCACTTTGGGTGCGAAAAAATGCCAAGTCAAGGTTTTTTGCTTTTTTGGAATATTTACCACAATGCCATCGTCTTGATAACCGTGACCGATGTCGTTTTTGTTCAACAAATAACCTGTGGAACCAATGGTGTAATTTTTATCAATCGTGATTTTGACATCAAAATTTCCGAAAACACCGTGAAATTCTCGTCCGATGTATGGATCGGCGTGCCAACCTTCAAAGTCGTATTCTGCCATTTTTGGATACCATTGCGTCATCGACAAAGCGACACCTTCGGCAGAATTTCTACCCGAACGACGCACTTGTGCAGGCACTTGCGCTTCAAAATCTAAAGTAAAAACAGTGGAAGACTTAGGTAAAATGGGATTAGGAAGCGTCACTTCAAGAATGGTTCCCGAAACTTTGGTTTTGGCAATAACACCTTCTTGTTTGAAGTTTTTGATGTTCATGTAGCCGATTTCTTCTGGGGTCAATGTGCTGATTCTGCTTTCGTACGTTTCCGTATTGCCGGATTTGAAAGTTTTTACCATGCGTTTGTCTGGATCAACGATGGTTTTTAATCGTATGTCCATTTCGCTGCCCGGTTGAAAAGCATTATTGAACAAAAAATAATATACTTTGCGCAACGTATCAGGCGAATTGTTGGTGTAAAGCAGTTCTTGATTTCCGTTGTATTTGAACGTTGCCACATCCATATTTACGTCCATTTTATAATGAACTGCTTGTTGCCAATAGCCTGGATTTGGGTTTTGTGCCAAAGAAAAGAGAGAAAGTAAGAGAAAAAAGAAATTGTATTTCATTGTTGGTAATTTTTTTCAAAAATAGTCATAGGGACTTAATGTTTTCAAAAATTATGATTTTATGAACAAACATTTTCAAGAAACAAATAATTAAAAATAGTTTAATTTAATTTGTTATAAATCAGTAGAAAAGCAATTAAAAACAAAGGGAAACTTGGTTAAAAAAACATCAAATTCAGAACGAATGAGTTCCCTTGTTTCAATAAGAATAAATATACCATTGTAAATTTTATAAAAACTTATGCATCTTTGAACTTCAATTTCAAATCATGACCCTCACACAATTCGTCCAATCTCAACTTCAAGCTCCAGTAAGAGGAATCGAAACCACATTAAAACTACTTTCAGAAGATTGCACCTTTCCGTTTATTGCTCGTTACCGAAAAGATGAAACAGGGAATTTGGATGAAGTGCAAATGAAAGAAATTTTTAAGTTGCACAAACAATTTGAAGAAATTCAAAAACGAAAAGAATCCATCCTGAAATCTATTGAAGAGCGAGGGCAAATTTCGTCTGAATTGCAACAAAAAACAGAGCATAGTTTTGATTTGCAGGGAATTGAAGATTGGTATTTGCCTTATAAAAAGAAACGAAAAACCAAAGCCGAAGGTTTCATCAGACGCAATATCAAATTCTTCTACAGAAGCCAGATTATTAACAAAAAGAATTGTTTAGCATCTAAAACCTCATGAAAATCATCAACAAATCATTCATTTCAGTTTTTTTTAAAATCAGAAATGAACAATCTCATAAAGGCGATCATGGTCATGCGCTATTGATTGCGGGAAGTTATACCAAAATGGGCGCAGCTTTGATAGCTTCAAAAGCCTGTTTGAGAACCGGCGTTGGTTTGTTGACCGTTTTGATTTCCAAAGAAGACCGACAAACATTAAACATTTTTTTGCCCGAAGCCATGATTCATTTCAATAATGACACCATTGATTTTTCGTTGTATGATGTCGTGGGCATTGGACCTGGTTTATCACAAAATGAAACTGCCGAAAAATTAGTTTATACCACAATTTCAGAAGTAAAGCAAAACCTTGTTATAGATGCTGATGCATTGAATCTTTTGGCTAAAAATCTTGATTGGTTCAAAAAATTACCGACAAACACTATTTTAACACCACATCCGAAAGAATTTGACAGACTCTTCGGAAATCATGATTCAGAACAATCGCGAAGAAATACTGCTATTCTAAAAGCAAAAGAAATCAATTGTATTATTGTTTTAAAAGGACACAAAACCTTCATCACGAACGGAATGGATACTTTTGAAAACACTACTGGAAATGCTGGCTTGGCAAAAGGAGGCTCTGGCGATGCTTTAACGGGCATGATTACAGCACTTTTAGCGCAAAAATATTCGGCAATAGAAGCAGCACTTTTGGGAGTTTATCTACATGGATTGTCGGCAGATTTGACTCTAAAAACCCAAAGTACAGAAAGCATGTTGATTACCGATGTCATTGAAAATATTGGAATTGCTTTCAAGGAAATTCAGATTTGAACTTTAATGAAGCAAGATTTTTAAAATAAGCCACTTCCTTATTATAGAAAACAGTCGTTTTTTAAAATAAGTCACTTCCTTATTATAGAAAACAGTCATTTTTTAAAATAAGCCACTTCCTTATTATAGAAAACAGCCGTTTTTTAAAATAAGCCACTTCCTTATTATAGAAAACAGTCATTTTTTAAAATAAGCGTATCTTTGTTTTTATTTAAAGCTTAAAAAATGAAAAATTTTATATCAGGCTATTTTCAAAATCAAGGTTATTATTCAAGTTTTCAGCCAAATTACATAAATAAACTTTGGTTGTTAGACGACATGGAAATTCAGCAATTGCTTTCAAAAGCAGATAGACAAATTGGTCGTTTGGACATGTATTCAGAATATATTCCAAATATAGACATGTTTATTAGCATGCACGTTTTAAAAGAAGCTACACAAAGTAGTAAAATTGAAGGCACAGAAACCAACATAGAAGAGGCTCTTTTAGATGTAGAAGATATTGGTTTTGATAAAAAAGATGATTGGGAAGAGGTTCAAAATTATATTGAAGCCATGAATCATGCAATTAAAAAATTAGAAACTTTGCCATTTTCAACTCGATTAATCAAAGAAACACACAAAACGCTTTTGCAAGGTGTTCGAGGTCAAAATAAATTACCTGGTGAATTTCGCAGTAGTCAAAACTGGATTGGAGGCGCTTCGATTGCAGATGCTACTTTTATTCCGCCGATTCATGCAACTATTCATGATTTGATGAGTGATTTAGAAAAATTTGCTCATGATGAAACTTTCTATTTTCCTGATTTATTAAAAATTGCGCTCATACATTATCAATTTGAAACAATTCATCCATTTTTAGATGGAAACGGAAGAGTAGGGAGATTATTGATAACTTTATATCTTGTGGATAAATCTATTTTAAAAAAACCGATTTTATATTTATCTGATTTTTTTGAGAGAAACAGACAATTATATTACGATAATTTGATGAATGTCAGAACAAAAAACGATTTAAAACAATGGTTTAAATTTTTTTTGGTGGGCATTATTGAAACAGCCAAAAATGGTATTGAAACTTTCGATGCCGTTTTAAAATTAAAGAAAGAAGTAGAACTTAAAATACAAAACAACGGTAACAGAGTCAATTATCTTATGAAGATAATGGATTTTTTATACCAAAAACCAATCATTAACGCTATTAAAATCACTGAATTGACTAGCGTATCTCAAGCAACAGCTTATAAAATTTTAGACGAATTAGTAGAAATGAAAATATTAAAAGAGATAACGGGTGGCAAAAGAGATAAAATTTTTGTTTTTAACGATTATATAAAACTATTTAATTAATATGAACCAAATCCAATTCATAAAAGCAATTCTAAATATTGCTGATAAAAGCATAGAAGCTACTTTAAAACTTCTTTCAGAAGATTGCACCATTCCGTTTATTGCGCGCTATCGAAAAGACCAAACTGGCAATTTGGATGAAGTGCAAATTGAAGAAATTTTTAAGTTGAACAAACAATTTGAAGAAATTCAAAAACGAAAAGAATCCATTCTGAAATCTATTGAAGAGCAAGGACAACTTTCTGTTGAATTAC
Organism: Flavobacterium sp.; assembly: GCA_040379105.1. Lineage (GTDB taxonomy): Bacteria > Bacteroidota > Bacteroidia > Flavobacteriales > Flavobacteriaceae > Flavobacterium. The sequence continues at coordinate 10,032 of JBEILV010000041.1, read as the reverse complement.
AACAAAAAATAGAGCATAGTTTTGATTTACAGGAAATAGAAGATTGGTATTTGCCTTATAAAAAGAAACGAAAAACCAAAGCCGATGTGGCGAGAGAAAAAGGTTTAGAACCGTTGGCAAAAATCATCATGGCACAAAACAGCGATGATATTGAAAATTTAGCCACACGCTATTTGAACGCGCAAGTACCCAACGAAGACGAAGCCTTGCAAGGCGCAAGAGACATCGTTGCCGAATGGATTAATGAAAACACTTTTATTAGAAAAAATATCCGTCGGATGTTTGAAAGGAAAGCCGTGGTTTCTACGAAAGTGGTCAAAGCCAAAAAGGACGATGAAAATGCACAAAAATTCAATCAATATTTCGATTGGGCCGAACCCATTTCTAAAGCACCTTCACATAGATTGCTGGCGATGTTGCGTGCCGAAGCGGAGGGCTTTATTAAGTTAAACGTAGAAATTGAACCCGAAGAAGCCATTGAATTTATAGAAGAAAATACCATTAAAAATAAAAAATCAACCGCCGAACAGTTAAAACTAGCCATCAAAGACAGTTACAAACGATTGTTGGAGCCCGCTATTTCGAATGAAACTTTGCAAACCTACAGAACCAAAGCCGATGCCAAAGCGATTGATGTTTTTGCACAAAATTTGAGTCAGTTGCTCTTAGCACCACCTTTGGGAGAAAAACGAATTTTAGCCATTGACCCAGGTTTTAGAACAGGTTGTAAAGTGGTTTGTTTGGACGAAAAAGGCGATTTGTTGTATAATGAAACCATTTATCCACATCCGCCGCAAAATGAAAACGCCATGGCGATGAAAAAAATCCGTTCGATGGTCAATGCTTATCATATTGAAGCAATTTCAATTGGCAATGGCACGGCGAGCCGAGAAACGGAATTTTTCATCAAGAAAATTGCATTCGATAAGCCGATTCAAGTTTTTGTGGTTTCAGAGGCTGGAGCTTCGGTTTATTCGGCTTCCAAAATTGCAAGAGAAGAATTTCCGAATTATGATGTGACGGTGCGTGGCTCGGTTTCCATTGGCAGACGACTTTCCGATCCTTTGGCAGAATTAGTCAAAATTGATGCAAAATCCATAGGCGTGGGGCAGTACCAACACGATGTTGATCAAACCAAACTCAAAGAAGAATTAGATACGGTGGTGGTTCGATGTGTGAATTCTGTGGGAATCAATATCAACACTGCAAGCAAATCTTTGTTGAGTTATGTGTCGGGCATTGGCGAAAAAACGGCAGAAAACATCGTGAAATTCCGTTCCGAAAACGGCCCATTTGAAGACAGAAAACAACTCAAAAAAGTACCTCGTTTAGGCGAAAAAGCTTATCAACAAGCAGCGGCATTCATCCGAATTCCCAATGGAAAAAATCCGCTGGACAATTCGGCAGTGCATCCAGAAGCCTACGGAATTGTAGAAAAAATGGCAAAAGATTTAGGCATCAAAACCCATGAATTGATTGCCAATAAAGAAAAAATAGCTCAAATAAAACCCGAAAATTATATCACGACAGAAATTGGAATTTTAACCCTGAAAGACATTCTAAAAGAATTGGAAAAACCCGGTTTAGACCCGAGAAAGTCTGCCAAAGTTTTTGAATTTGACCCCAATGTCAAGAAAATGTCTGATTTGCGAACCGGCATGACTTTGCCGGGTATTGTCAATAACATCACGGCATTTGGTTGTTTTGTGGACATTGGATTAAAAGAAAGCGGTTTGGTGCACATTTCCCAACTCAAAGCAGGTTTTGTTTCAGATGTGAATGAAGTTGTGAAACTGCACCAACACGTGCAAGTAAAAGTCGTGGAAGTGGACGAAGCCAGGAAGAGAATTCAGTTGACGATGGTGTTGTAAGTATTGAACATAACCTCAAATAAATGAAGTTTTAAAATTTTATAAATCAAACTTCAAATCGTTATTTTAGTAAATCTGTACCATAAAATAACCATAAATAGATTTTCGCAGCATTTTTTTGGGATGTAGATTTGAATGGATTTGATTTAGAAAATCACAAATCTCAACTGATCCAGAAGGTTTTAGAATATGGTTTGATCAATGATTGGAATCTGTTAAAAGAACTTTATGGATTAGAAACAATTAAAGAAGTTTCTTTAAATTTAAGAAGTCTTGATGCGGTTACGCTTTCCTACTTATCCGCTATTTTTAATATCGACAAAACAGAATTTAGATGCTACAAACACAGACAGTTGTTCCCGAACTTATGGAACTCTTAAGAAAAATTAGGTCTGAAAAACTGTTCTCAGATTTTAATTTAGTTGGAGGAACAGCATTAGCTTTACAAATTGGACATCGAAATTCAATTGATATAGATTTGTTTAGAAATGCTGAAATGAATGCAACCCTATTTGTGGCAGGAATTATTTTGAGGAATTGACTTAAATTTGATTTTTCACTTTAAGGGAACTTCGTTGAAAAGTGCTTTTGAAAAAAATCTATTATTTAAGTAATTTTGAAATCGAATTAGCACTTCTTTAAGACGATGGTTTAACAAAAAAACTATTTTTGTGATTAAATCTATTTCATGTCCTCTAGTTTAGTCATTATTCCTACATACAACGAAGTTGAAAACATACAAGCCATTGTTCAAGCGGTTTTTGCACTTCCATCGCTCTTTGATGTTTTGGTGGTTGACGACAATTCTCCCGATGGCACTGCCGAAGTGGTAAAAAATTTACAACAACAGTTTCCCAATCGACTTTTTCTCGAATCCAGAAGCGGAAAGATGGGCTTGGGTCGTGCTTATGTGCATGGTTTTGGATGGGCAATTGAGCGCAATTATGATTTAATTTATGAGATGGATGCCGATTTTTCTCACAATCCTAACGATCTTGAATTATTGCGAGCAGCTTGTTTAAATGGCAAAGCCGACATGGCCATTGGATCGAGATATGTACGTGGTGTCAACGTTGTCAATTGGCCTTTAAGTCGGGTGTTGATGTCTTATTTCGCATCGATTTATGTGCAAATGATCACAGGAATGAAAATCAATGATGCCACCGCAGGTTTTGTTTGCTATAAGAAAGAAGTTCTTGAAAAAATAGGCATTCACAACATCGAATTTATAGGATATGCTTTTCAAATAGAAACTAAATATCGTGCATATTGTAAGAAATTCAATTTGGTAGAAATTCCGATTATCTTCACAGACCGCACCAAAGGAACATCCAAAATGAGCAACGCCATCATTAGCGAAGCTATTTTTGGGGTCATCAAACTTCGCATTAAACATCTTTTTAATAAAATTTAAATTTATAGAAATTGAATACAATCTTACTAAAAAATGCAACAATTGTAAACGAAGGCAATACTTTTGTTGCTGATGTGCTCATTGAAAATGAAAGAATCTCTAAAATTGCTTCGCAGATTTCGACTGACAAAGCACACAAAACAATTGATTTAGAAGGTTTACATTTATTGCCCGGCATCATCGACGATCAGGTGCATTTTCGAGAGCCCGGCTTGACACACAAAGGCAATATTTTTTCAGAATCGCGGGCTGCTGCTGCCGGCGGAATCACGAGTTTTATAGAACAACCAAATACAGTGCCCAATGCTATAACGCAAGAAATTTTGGCTCAAAAATACCTCATTGCATCCACAACATCAGCGGTCAATTATTCATTTATGATGGGCGGAACGAATGATAACTTGGATGAATTATTGCGCACCAATCCGAAGAATGTGGCGGGAATCAAGCTTTTTTTAGGGTCATCTACAGGTAATATGCTTGTTGACAACCCAAAATCTATTGAAAAAATTTTTTCAAGCACCCCCTTGCTCATTGCCGTTCATTGCGAGGATGAAAACACCATCAAACACAATCTTTCTATTTATAAAGAAAAATACGGCGACCATATTCCAATGGAGGCGCATCCGTTCATAAGAAGTGAAGAAGCTTGCTATCTTTCGTCTTCAGCTGCTATCGAACTTGCCAAAAAAACAGGTGCCAGACTGCATGTTTTTCATCTGTCAACGGGCAAAGAAACACATTTGTTTAGAAACGATATTCCGTTGGAAGAGAAAAAAATCACAGCCGAAGTTTGCATTCATCATTTGTGGTTTTCTTCCGAAGATTATGCTTCTAAAGGTGCTTTTATCAAATGGAATCCTGCGGTAAAAACACCCGCCGACCGAACCGAATTATGGAAAGCGCTGCTCGATGACAGAATCGATGTTATTGCCACCGACCACGCGCCTCACACTCTGGCAGAAAAACAACAAAACTATCTCAACGCGCCTTCAGGCGGTCCTTTGGTGCAACATGCTTTGAATGCCATGCTTCAAAAAGTGCAAGAGGGAGCCATTTCTTTGGAAAAAATGGTGGAAAAAATGGTCCACAATCCTGCAAAATTATTTAGAATCGAAGAAAGAGGTTTTATCCGTGAAGGCTACTTCGCTGACTTGGTGGTGGTCAATCTTCAAAAATCGTATCAAGTTTCTAAAGAAAATATTTTAGCGCATTGTGGCTGGTCGCCTTTTGAGGGTTTTGAATTCAATAATGAAATTGTACACACTTTCGTGAACGGACAACATGTTTATAACCAAGGTGTTTTAAGTCCTTCGCAAGGAAAAAGACTCACTTTTGACCGACAATAAAATGAATAAATTTCTAAAAGTATTTCTTTTCATCGCCTTCGTATTTGCCTCTGCATCTTGCGGCAATGATAACGCCAAAAAACCAAAAGATTTAATTTCTCAATCCACAATGGAAGATATTTTATATGATTTGGCTATTGTTGACGGTGCGCGAATTGCCGATCCACAAGGTTTGGCAGAAGCAGGACTCTCGCAACAGAGTTTTATTTTCGAAAAATATAAAATCGATAGTCTTCAATTTGCCGAAAGTAATAGCTATTACACTTCTAATATTGATGAGTATTTGCTCATGTATGAACGAATTCTTAAAAAAATTGAAACCGAAAAAACACTTTTAGACACTTTAGTCAAACAGCAAAAAATCAAGAATGATAGCATTTTGAAGAATCAAACAGACACAACCTTTACTAAAAAAGTAAGATCGCATCAAATTTTTAGTAAAAAGATAAAAATTTCAAACACAAATACAGCCACCAAAGAGAAAGAAACGTATCAATAGAGCAATGTTTACCAAGCTTTATAAAACCAAAGTAAACAATTTGGAAGTCTGTTTTTTTAAGAAATACTTAAAATAGTTGCCTCGTAAATTCATTAATTTTGTGCATCAAATCAAAAAAACATAAAGATGCTATTATACTTATTAATCGGGGTTATTGCTTTAGGCAGTTGGGCTGTAAGCTATAAATTAAAAAAGAAATTTGAATTTTATTCGAAGAAAAGCCTTCGAAACGGAATGAGTGGTGCAGAGATTGCTCAAAAAATGCTCGAAGACCACGGCATTTACGACGTTCGAGTGATATCTACTCCAGGTCGATTGACAGATCACTACAATCCATCAGATAAGACCGTAAATTTGAGTGAAGCCGTTTATAATCAAAGAAATGCGGCGGCAGCGGCAGTAGCGGCTCATGAAGTAGGGCACGCAGTGCAACATGCCAAAGCTTATGAATGGTTAACTATGCGTTCAAAATTAGTGCCGATGGTCAGCATCTCTTCTGGACTTTCGCAGTGGCTAGTGATAGGCGGACTGATTCTAGGTGCAGCTTCAAGTCATAGCGGAATCGCATTTTACATCGCAGTTTTAGGTTTGGTTTTAATGGCCGTTGCAACTTCTTTTAGTTTCATCACACTTCCAGTCGAGTATGATGCAAGTAATAGAGCTTTGGCTTGGTTAAAAAATAAAAACATGTTGAGCCAACAAGAATATGAAGGCGCAGAAGACTCGTTAAAATGGGCCGCAAGAACCTATCTAGTTGCCGCCCTTGGTGCGTTGGCAAGCTTACTCTATTGGGCTTATCAAGTATTAGGCTCTCGCGACTAAAACAATCATAGCGTTTGCTGTTCGATTTTTGAATGTTCAAGCTTATTTCTCTTGTGTAAAGCCAATTAGAAAGAGTCATTTATTTTTATAGGGTTTCAAAAAAAGTCGTTTCATTTGAAATATCTTTTTTTGAAACTTTTTTTTTCGATTTCAACAATAGATTTCAACAACGATGGATGCTAATAGAAACAAAGCTGATTTTTTAATCCACAAGAACGTTTCAATCCGTTAAAATTGATCATTAAACATCAAAGTCTTTGGCTCTGTCTTCATCTAAAAAATTTTATCATAACGCCAATATTTTTCTATCAATTATCAGGAAGTCATTCTATTATAAAAATTTCTATAAACCAAAAAACCGCCCGAAAATGCTTTCAAGCGGTTTTTTTCGCAGTACAAATTCTTTATTTTTAAGCTTCTATCATTTTATAAATTCTATCCGAAGCTCGGATTTTAAACGGAATTTCAAACGTGATTTTATCTCCGGCTTTGGCTTCTTCCACGGCGGTTCCATTGTTAAAAAGCGCATCGATTTTCCATTCCGTCGTGCCTGTTGTCGGCCCTTGAATCAAGATGGTATCGCCAGTTTTCAAACCATCGTTTTCAATCAAAAAAACTCCCACTTGCGCTTTCGAATAATAATGTTGCCCTTTTCCAATCCATCTTTTCTTGATTTTTGGTTTCACAACCAGCGCTTTTTCTTCCGTGGCTTTCGCCAAAGAATGGTTGTTGTCTTCGCCCAAATTCTTGAATTTCAAATCGCTCGATTTTCCTTTTTTGAAAATCATGTTCCCATTTTGAATCCCTTTGCGCAAAGCAATTTGTTCCGCCAAAGGCAAATGAATCGTTTCCTTACATTTTTCCGAACAACAATTTTCCATTGCTTTTTGGCAAGCTTCACATTGAATAAACAACAAATGACAACCGTCGTTCAAACAATTCGTGTGCGTATCGCAAGGAGTTCCACATTGATGGCATTTCGAAATAATATCGTTCGTGATGCGCTCGCCCAAGCGGTGGTCAAACACAAAATTCTTGCCTATAAATTTGCTTTCCAAACCTTCGGCTTCAATTTGTCGGGCATATTCAATAATCCCGCCTTCGAGTTGAAACACATTCTTAAAACCTTTGTGTTTGAAATAAGCACTTGCTTTTTCGCATCGAATGCCGCCTGTGCAATACATCAATAGGTTTTTATCTTCTTTGTAATCAGCCAGTTGATTTTCAATAATTGGCAATGAAGCCCTAAAAGTGTCCACGTCGGGCGTAATAGCTCCCGTAAAATGCCCAATTTCGCTTTCATAATGATTTCGCATGTCCACCACCACCGTGTTCGGATCGTCTAGCAATGCATTAAACTCTTTCGCTTTCAAGTGAATACCAATGTTGGTCACATCAAAAGTGTCGTCGTTCAAACCATCGGCAACAATTTTGTGGCGCACTTTAATCGTCAATTTCAAAAACGAAAAATCATCCTGCTCACGAGCAATATTCAGTCGAATGCCCCGCATAAACGGATACACTTCAATCGATTCTTTAAAAGCATAAAATTGGTCGGCGGGCAAAGAAAGTTGGGCGTTGATGCCCTCGTTTGCCACATAAATTCTGCCCAAAACCTCCAACGGGTTCCAAGCCAAAAACAAAGCGTCTCTAAATTCTTTAGGATCTGAAATTTGAGCATAAGCATAAAAAGACAACGTAAGTCGTTGTTTGCCAGATGCATCAATCATCTTGGCTCTTTCATCTGCGCTCATCGTGTTATACAGTTGCATGCTATAAACTTTTTGCGTGATTACTATTTTTCAATACAACATTCTAAATGGAAGAATGCGCCGCAAATGTAGAAAATATTAACTTCTAAACAATAGTTAAAATTTTTTTCAGAAGCCAATCCCGCTTTCCATTCCAAGCTTTTTCAGCAAAGCCTTTTTTTCTAAGGTTTGCCAAGAGCTTCCTTTGGTCGCTTTGGCAAACCAAGAAAAAATAGGCTTTGCTTTCAAAAGGCTTTCCATTGCAATCGGGGCTATGAAATCGTGCTGAAAAACAAGATTTGATTTCTAAACCAACAACCATTTTTCGCGGTCACAATAATTAGCTTCTTTGCTATCTGCCTTTTTAAGTGGGGCGCATCAATTTTTGATCTGAACTTTATTACGAATTTTTATAACGATTTTCACACTTTTTAAAAAACAAAAAAGCAGCCGATGAAAGCTGCTTTTTTCGAATTAATAAAAAACCTCCCGGTGGTTAATAACCGAAATACGTTTCTGGCGACACGCGCTCTACTGGGCCAAATTGAGTTTCTATACTTTTCAAATCCAACACCTTTTCGTTTCCTAAAATGATGTACGTTTTTGTTTGATTTTTGATGTATTTTTCATTGAATTGCTTCACATTTTCCATCGTCATGGCTGGGATTTTTTCATACAAAACTTGGTCAAAATCATACGAACGTCCCATTTTTCTGTCGTTTAAAAAACTCCAAATCACGCTCATTTTCGTGGTTCGGTTCGAAACCAAATCTGTAATCATGGCTTCTTTTGCCAATTTGAAAGCATTTTCCGAAACAGGCATTTCGTTGAACAACTCGTTGAAAGCATTCAAAGCATCAATCACTTTGTCGTTTTGTGTGGCAATAAAACTGATGGTTCTAAAATTTTCATCCACATCATTCGGCACCACATATCTTGCGGAGGCAGAATAAGCCAAACCTCTTTTCTCTCTCATTTCCTGGAACACAATCGCGTTCATTCCGCCACCGAAATAAGAATTGAACATCGAAATTTCTGGCAACATTTTTTCATTGTATAGCGAACTTTTGCTCACAGTTTGCACATTCGATTGCGGACCATCGTAGTGCGCAAAAAGCACTCTGTTTTCTTTCGTTTCTGCAATAGTGAATGTTGTTTCTTCTGGCAATGGCAACATCTTTTTAGGTGTTTGATGGTGTTTGTTCACCAAACTAACAATTTGCGCACCTGTCGATGGGCCGTAATACAAAATCTCGTGCGGATACCCATTCATTTTTTTGATAAAATCAATGAAATCGGCTGGTTTCAAGCTTTTCAATGCCGCTTCACTCAAAATATTTTTCCCTGGCGATTTTTCTCCATACGTGGCATAATCCACCAAAGCACTGAAATTAGATCGTTGGTTCTTTTTAGCGTCGGCCCTGCTTTTCAATAGGTCATTCACCATGTTTTCTAGCGCTTCGGCATTCGGCTGTGCATCTGCCAACAAACTTTCAAGCAATTGCATCGCTTTTTCTTGATTTTCGCTCAAACCACTCAAACTAATATATGTTTGATCGCCCGAAGCCGAAACACGAAACGTGCAAGCTAGTTTGTAAAATTCTTGTTTGATTTGCGCTGGAGTCAATTTGGAAGTGCCCAAATAAGTCAAATAATCGGCCGCAAGATTGATGTTTTTATTAGAAGCTGTGCCGAACGGAAAATAATAAACCAAATTAAACAACGTATTTTCAGTATTTTGCTTGTAAATAATCGGAGTGTTGTTTTTGCTTTTCAAAAAAGTAAGTTCTTTCTTATAATCCACAAACGAAGCCGTCAGCGGACGCACTTTTGCATCAGTTACTTCTTTAAAAAATTCCGACTGCGCTTCTCTATTGATAAAAATTGGAGTAATTGCTGGTTTGTCCACAATCGGAATGTCTTCGGGTTTTCCTTGGCGTTTGTAAACCACCACATAATTTTCATTCAAATGTTGGTTGGCAAACTGCACGATTTCCTCTTTCGTGATTTTCTCTAATTTTTGATTGTAGTTCACCACGTCTTCCCAACTCTGACGGTTCAAAAAGCTCATCAACATCGTCATGGCTCTGTTTCTGTCGTTTTCGTAGCGTTGAATTTCTCTTAATTTCAAATTGTTGATGGCCGCTTCGATCAACGAGGCATCGAAAGCCCCTTTTTTAAGCAACGCAATTTCGTTCAAAAGCAAATTTTTGACCTCTTCAAGACTCTGACCGGCTTTGTTTCTGCCCGAAATCATCAAGGCACTGTGGTCGTTCAATGTCCAAGTGAAAGCGCTCGATTCGAGTGTTTTTTGTTTTTGATTGAG
>JBEILV010000040.1:0-18524 GCA_040379105.1 Flavobacterium sp. | reverse complement strand
TTTCAGATTTTTTAGATTCTTTAGATTTTTTAGATCTTTTAAATTTTTTAGATTCTTTAGATTTTTTAGCTTTTTTAGATTTTTTAGCTTTTTTAGCTTTTTTAAATTTACAAACCCTATTCCTCTGCTCTACAACTTTCGCAATAAGTATCTCTTAAAAAAGTATTTTCCATCAATTGAAAAGTAAGCCCGTCTTTTTCAACAGGATCAAACAATTTGCAAAAACGTACTTTATTAAGGTTGATCGCATTCAAAAGCATCGTTCTGTATTCTGGGTTTTGGGTCAAATCGTCGTCAATAATTGTTAAGTTGATGTAATAAAACAATAAATCTTCGTCAATTTCAATGGTTCTAACTTTATTTTCCAATAGTTCGGCAGCCGTTTCAATATTGGAATAATAGGTAAAAAATTGTGCTAAACTCAAATAATCATAGTCCGATAATTTAAAGTTTTTGTAATTATTTTTAATGAAATCGACCGAAATATCTTTGTTTTTGTAATCACGTTCACGCAAGTGATTTTCAGCTTTGATGATATGAAAATTGACCAACATTCTATCAATGAGCGGACTTGAAATGCCGTATTTCTTCAAATCATTGATCTGATTTTTCAGTTCCAATTCCTTTATTTCGATGGTTCCGTAGCGCCAAAGTTTAATTTTTAGTGCGGTAATATTATATTTAACCGTTCCATCTTTAGGCACCAATTGTTCGAGTGCAAGCAACTCGTTGTAAACAACAAAAGACTTGCTTTCGTCAAACATCGCTTCTAAAGATGCATTCGACTTTTGAAAATCTGCAAACAAGACTTGTTTAGGAATTTGCATTTTTTCTAAATAATCGGGCGAAATTTCTCTGTAAAACATTTTATTGTAAATTGAATTCCGAATAGCTCTTGCCTCTTCCAATTTTTCAGCACTAATGGCAGCATTGAATTTCGAAACAAGCTCGTCGGCCGACATTTTGATATAGGCATCTTTCTTTTCGAGTTCTAATTTCAAAACTGCTTTTCGATGCTGTTGCAAAATAGGTTCTAATTCTTTCGAAAGCGTACCTACTAACTTATCTTTAATTTCATCTTTAGAAAGCAAACCTAAATTGGCATATTGGGTTGTTTGGATGTCGTTTAAAAACTCAACCCAGTTTTCAGAAGATGAAACTTTCGTCTTTATTGTTGGTTTTTGAAAGGTTTGTAATGCTTCAATAATGCTTTTGGCTCGCTTTTCTTGCAATGCCCTATTGTTTTCAGAGCTTCCTTCCACCGAAGAATAAGCTTTAATGTTGATTGATTTGATGTTGAAATCTGTCAATCGCAAAGAATCGTAAATTGGTTTGATGTCCGCTTGAGAATAAGTTGCTTTGTTTTTTTTGAATGGAATTTTAAAAACAATGGTTTTGTTGCTGATTACAAAAGCATATTTTTCGTTAGCTTTAATTTTTTTAGAAATGTAAGTCAAAGAATCTAAATACATTCCCATATCCAACAAATCCCAAGGATATGATTCTAAATTATAAGTCCTCTGATAACGGCACAGATTTTTATTGCTCAAAAATAATATATTGTATTCCAATTCATTCCCCATCAATTCCTCTGAAATTTTACCCACGTGCACTCTGAATAAATTTGTACCAAAAGGTTTCAAACCGCTGAGTAGTTTTTGCCTATAAATAGGTTTTAGCAATTCGCCTTTGATTTGTTTTTGTACGATATTATATAAATCACAATCATATCTTTCTTTGTTTACGATGTCCACCGCAATGCCGTCATTTTCATTTTTAATCAAATTTTTAAACCAATCTTTGTCATTGACTTGAAAATACAAATTATTGCCCTCTCGTTGAATAGAAAAATAAACTTCTTTTGGTTTTTGTTTAAAAAATTCAAAGCAAGCCGCACAAACTTCCGCTCGATCTGTAATTGGAAAAATAACATCAAAAGTATTTTGCGCCTTGGAAATGCTCGCAATTAAAAAGACAAACAATAATTTTAAAAGATGGATGGGCTTCATAGCATTGATTTTAGAAAGTTTGTAAATTTTATCAAAAAACAGACCAAAATTTTGAATTTAGGTGTTCATTTTAAAAAAAACGGCTTTCATTAAGGAAAAACATTTTTAAGAATGTAGTTTTAAGCTGTTTATAATAGGATTTATCTGCGAAGAGCTAGATAAAATTCAAACTTTCAATCATAAATAGAACACAGATGTAGCGAATTAAGATGATTTGCGCTGATTTTGACTTTCAGATTTTTTAGATTCTTTAGATTTTTTAGATCTTTTAAATTTTTTAGATTCTTTAGATTTTTTAGATTTTTTAGCTTTTCTAGCTTTTTAAAATTTACAAACCCTACTCATCTTCGGTACAACTTTCGGACTAGACAGCATGTAAAAATTCATTATCAAGTAATTGAAAAGTCACTTTCATTATTTTGAATGGGTTGAATCATTTGCATAAAACAAAATTCCATATCTTTGATAATATCAAATGATACTATCAGGTATGAAACCACCTTATACAATAACAAATAAAATAATCGAGTTGGTTGCTTCCATTTCAGAGAAAATAGGAGAAATTAACGCCACTCATTTATACAAACCGACCACCGAATTACGAAAGAAAAACAGGATTAAAACCATTCAATCGTCGTTAGAAATTGAGGGCAATACGCTTACCGAGACACAAATCACTGCTTTGTTAGAAAACAAAAGAGTCATTGCTCCACAAAAAGACATTTTGGAAGTTCAAAATGCGATAAAAGTATATGAACAACTTAACACTTTCAATCCTAATCAATTAAAAGATTTAGAAAAAGCACACACCATTTTAATGAATGGTTTGATTGAAAACGCAGGAAAATTTAGAACAACTCATGTTGGCATTGTAAAAGGTTCCAAAGTTGCACATATTGCTCCAAGCGGATCAGTAGTGCATGGATTGATGAAAGACCTTTTTGAGTATCTGAAAAAAGACAACGACTTAATCTTAATCAAAAGTTGTGTATTTCATTATGAATTTGAATTTATCCATCCATTTCTGGACGGCAACGGAAGAATGGGCCGATTGTGGCAAACATTAATTCTGATGCAGCAATATCCAGTTTTTGAGTTTTTGCCCATTGAATCATTCATAAAGCAAAGACAAAGCGACTATTACAACAAATTATCAGAATCGGATAAAAAAGGAAACTCAACACCTTTTATCGAGTTTATGTTGGAAATCATGCTCGCATCCTTAAACGAGCTTTTACAATCACAACCCGTCACACTGCATGTTGAAGACAGAATTCGGTTATTTTCATCTAAAATAGGAGAAAATAAATTCAGTAGAAAAGACTATCTACAGAGTTTCAAAAACATAACCGCACCCACAGCAAGCCGGGATTTAAAATGGGCCGTTGAACAAAATATTTTAACGAAGTCGGGGTCATTTCGATTGACAGCATACCAATTTAAATAAGGTTTATGCAGCACATTTTTACAGCATTTGCGCCGACTGAAATGAAAGAAAGTCAATCTAAAATGGTCTTATAAAACTGATTTTCAATGAAATAAATTTACTTCTTTCAAGAAAACAATCCCTTTCGAAACGTTTTTTTACAAGTGCTCCAAACAACAATTGAAGCTATTTTCATACGCTGGGCTTTTAGTGTTTTTATAATGCTTTTAGAAATAAGTGGAAAAGGTTGAAAGTTAATGGATTTAGATTGAAAAAACACCCACAGAAACGCTATCAATTAAATACGATAATGCCAATACCTACTTATTAATTTTTTAGTCCCGAAAGCTTTCGGAATCATAATTTTTAGATTTATAAAATTAAAAAAAGACTGCTCTTTCGAGACAGTCTTCAGCAAACGAACAAAACGAAAACAATGGGATTAATTCAATTTTACATACTCAAAAGTGGTGGTGCCGCGTGTGCCATTTTGGTCCACTAAAGCATTGAATTTTAATTTATAAATATTACCGGCAGCATCTTTCAATACATAAAATCGGTCGGTGCGCACGGAAGCCGATGGAAAGGTAGCGCGCCAATTGGTGCCGATTGCTCTTCTATCCGTTGCGGTGGAAGTTTCGAAATTGGCATTTACAACATTTGAAATTTCAAAAGCGGTGTAAGCAAATTCTGATGTCAACACTTGGTACACTTTAGTGCCACTCAAATTATTTGACAAAATGCCGTCGCCAAAATAATACGAAACATTCTGTCCGTTGTAAACCGTATAACTCACAAAAGGCGTAATCAACAAATCCCATTTTTCCTTTTGAGGCTCGGCACTCACAATATTGTTGGTACTGAAACTAAAAAAAGAATGGTTGAAAGCGGTGTTTTTTGCAATCGTAATTTCGTTGTGGGTCGTGGCATTTAAATCGGCATATTGCAATTTGTAGTTGTTGCCACTTCGTAAAATCCTGATTTTTTTCCAACCTCTTTCCGCCCCTGTAAATGATGCGTTCGAAGCGGTTGCGGGAGTATCAGAAATATTTTGACCTAAATTGACCAAATACACTTTGTTGTCTGCATCGTTGGCAGCAATTTCAGCAATGGCGGTGGTGTGTGTTTGCGCATCATTGCTCCACAAAATGCCCGATGGATTGTCGATATAGAAAATGCCCGCTGGATCTAAATTTCCAACCGTTACGGAAGCATCTTCCGATTGCACGGCATCAATATTGATTGTGTTTAACTGTTTCACTGCCAAACCATTGATGCCCGGATTTAAAACCACTTTAAACTCAGAACCAGCATAAAAACCTAAGTCCCAAGAAGTTCTTCCGATGGCGGTTTTTTGACCCGAACTTAAATCAACATACACGCCGTTAGGAAACGTATTTCCGCCGTTTTCTGCGCTGCTGATGTTCGATTGAATGGCGGTTTCATTGAAGTTTAACTGGGTAGATTTTGTTCCCTCAGGAATCGAAATGGCAGCCACCGAAGCGGAAACAATCGTAAATTTCACATGCTTGATTTCGCCTTCAAAAGCATCGCTTAGTTTGTTGAAAGTAAAACTAGCACTCGTGGCATTCGCAACAAAAGGCACTTCTAAAACTCCTTCGAACGGCACTGGATTGGTGGAAAAATCTTCGCCATAAACCAAATTAGCAGTAGATTCAACTTGTATGGTCAATGTGCCTGAAGCGTTGGTTGGACTTGAAAAAACAACCGTAACTTGTGTGGATTCCGCAGATAAATTCACTTGTGGATTGACGAAAGCAACGGCAATGTCAGTGGTTGATGTGTTGTTATCGTCGTCGCAACTTGCAAAAACGAATAAAAATAAGCTTAGGAAAAAGAATACATTTTTTTTCATGAGAAATAAGGATTTAGATATTAAAATGGTACAATAATTTTAGAAAATAAGAGCGACCATAGCCCAAAACAATCGCTGAACTTGCGCTATGTGCTTCGCCTGAAAACCCTTGATTGATGCGGGTTACATCCAATAAATTTCTGGCCCCGACCGTGATTTCGAGTTGCTTTTTGTAGAAAGATTTTCGAATCGAAGCATCCATAAAAGAAAAACCTTCTAACTCGGAAAGTCGGTAGATGGCTTCTCCGTTTTCGGCGGTTCGTTGAAATTGTTGTTGGCGACCATTGTACTTGTAATACAACGAAAAATGCGTGTTCCAACGGGTCAAATCGTAATTTAGGGAAGTATTGATGTTGAAATTATATAAAAATCGATCGTCTGAAACAGCTTCGCCATCGTCAATGACTTGAGAAACTCCCACTAAAATAGCTCCAACATTGAGATTGAATTTGCCGATTTCAAAAGCTTGATTCGTGGACACATTCCACATTTGAAAAGCATTGATGTTGATGTATTGATACACAGGCGCATTGTCTTCAAAACCCACAAAAGCCATTTCAATACGGTCTTCTACATCAAGAAAACTGAGCGAAAATCTGGATTCTAACGCCTTATTTTCAAATGAAAAACGCTTTTTGGCACTC
Source organism: Flavobacterium sp. (assembly GCA_040379105.1). Taxonomy (GTDB): domain Bacteria; phylum Bacteroidota; class Bacteroidia; order Flavobacteriales; family Flavobacteriaceae; genus Flavobacterium. Next base: position 12,569 of record JBEILV010000040.1, on the reverse strand, counting down.
AATTCATACGACACACTTTTCTCTGGAATTAAATTTTCATTGCCATAAAATTGATGTCCCGAAAATTTTATCTTGGAAAATAATTCATCAAAAGTAGGCACTCTAAACGATCGACCGATGGAAAAACGCGACTCCCAATTGTTATCAAAAAGATATTTTAAACCCAACGACGAAGCGTATTGCGTATCAAAAAAAGATTGTAACGAAACCCTGAAACCAGGTCGCAATGAGAATTTTTCATTGAAATTGATTTCAGAAACCCAAAAAAAATCATAGTTTTCTAATCGCCTGTCAATGCCCACTTTTGTTTGATTTTCGCCATCGACCAAAGCAAAACCTTGCGTGTTGATCAATTCGTAACCCAACTGAACGTCGTATTTTTTGTCTTTGAAAAAATTATTGACTGTGCCCGTTGAATACAAAATATTGGTTTCAACATTTCTTTCCAACACTACATTTTCTTCATTTTGATTTTGAAAATTATAGCGAAATTGTTCATTTTCCCTCAATTGATTTTGATGTGAAAGCGATACATTATATTTCAAATCAAACCAACTGCCCGAAGCATTCAAATGATGAAAAAGTCTGCTGGTCAAAAAACGAGCATCGTTCGCAAAAAAATCAACTCCAAAAGGCGGATTGGCAATAGAAAAAACACTTGCGTTATAAAAATCGATGGTTTCATTCAAATAATCAAATTTATAGAAAGCCCGGAAATTGTTTTTGTGATAATTAAGAGTAGCATTCGTGAAAAATTGTTCCCGTGGCAACCAAGTGAAACCCCGCTCTAAATCAGATTCCGTGTGATTGATTCCCTTTTTTCCATCTAAAAATCCACGAAAATCATTCCGATTTACACCCAAAGAAGCAAACCAATGTTTGGAAATTTGATTGGAAATTTTCACCGATTGAATGTGGCGCCCTTGATTGAAAAGAGCGTACTCCTCGCCTACCGTTTCTTCTTGCACAAATGCATGAATTTGCCATTTGTATTTCGAACTTTTTTTGGTAATGATGTTCAAAATTCCACTGACAGCATTCGCACCGTGTGTTACGCCCATCGAACCTTCAATAATTTCAATTTGTTCAATGTCGTCGAGGTTGATTTGTGTTAAATCAATGCTGTTTCCCATCGAATTGTCACTAATAATGGGCACATTGTCTATCAAGATTTTAAAATAAGACCCATCCAAACCAAACATCGAAACCGTCGATTGACCTGTCCCTGCATCGGGAAGAATCGTGATGTTTAAATATTGATTCAATACGTCGGCCAAATTATTTGCCGCTTGATTTTCGATGTCCTTTCGGGAAATGATCCGAACATTGTGCACCGATTTTTTCAAAGATTGTGGTTCAAATTGTCCTGTCAAAACAACCTCTTTCAAAACCGTGATGGTATCATTTTCTTGCGCTTTGAGCTGGAACACAAACACAAACACCCATAAATAGAAGCAATTTTTCATTGTTTTTAATCAGTCTAAATAAGATTAACGAGGCAAATATATTTATTATTTTTATTTATTCTAAATTAAATTAATATTTTTGTCGAAATTTTTAAACCCAAAATCAAATGAGAACATTGTTTTTAACCGTTCTTTTCGCTTGTACATTCATTGCAAAAGGACAATCTGCCGAAACCAAAATCATCACACTTAACGGTGCTGTGACCGAAATTGTTTGCGCTTTAGGATTTGAGAAAAACATCATCGCAACAGATGTAACGAGTACGTATCCTTCCACTTTGAAAGTAAAAGATGTGGGGCATGTGAGAAATCTTTCCATCGAAACCATTTTGAGTTTGAAACCAAGTTTGGTTTTAGGAACGACCAGTGATATGAAACCCGAAATGATTTCTCGAATCAAAGCGGCGGGCATCAAAACCGCATTTTTTGAACAAGAATTTTCAGTGGAAGGCACCAAAAAATTGATTGCAGAAGTTGCGCAAGTTTTGGGCAAGAAAAACAGTAAATCAATCATAGAAAAAATTGATGCGCAGTTGAAACAAATCAAACAACCCAAACAAAAAAAGAAAGTGATGTTTGTTTATGCAAGAGGCGCTGGCACGATGATGGTGGCTGGCACAAACACTCCGATGGAACAAATGATGCTTTTGGCAGGTGCAGAAAATGCAGTCAAAGGTTTTGCAGATTTCAAACCATTGACTCCAGAAGCGTTGATCAATGCCAATCCTGATTTTATCTTACTTTTTGATAGCGGATTGAAAAGTTTAGGCGGCGTTGATGGGGTTTTGAACATTGAAGGCGTGAGCAAAACCACGGCTGGCAAAAAGAAGCAAATCATTGCTATGGATGGAGCGTTGCTTTCTGGTTTTGGTCCGAGATTGGGCGAAGGCGTGGTTGAACTCAATGCACTTTTAGAAGGCAATGGAAAATAAAAAGAAACTACTTTGGGCTGTTTGTGTCATTTCATTGATTTCTTTAACAATCATGTCATTGTTTGTTGGGATTTACAACTTTGAAATGCCTTATTTCACCCTATTTATCAACACCTTAACAAATATCGATGCCGTTCCAGAAACAGATTTTTACATTCTGTACGAATTGCGATTGCCACGCATTCTATTTGCAATTTTGGTGGGAAGTGCGCTTTCCGTGGCAGGTACGAGTTTGCAAGGAATGTTTAAAAATGCATTGGCCACTCCCGATTTAATCGGAATCACTGCTGGTGCCTCGTTTTTTGCCGCAGTTTCGATCGTTTTGGGTCATTATATTTTACCCTTCTTGCCCGAATTTCTTCATTTTTCATTGATCAGTTTGATGGCTTTTGTGGGTTCTTTGATTACGATGATTTCGGTGTATAAAATTGCAACGCATCATGCTAAAACCAATGTAGTCATCATGCTATTAACGGGAGTTGCCATCACGGCTTTGGGGTTTGCTTTCACAGGATTCATGATTTACCTTTCGGAAGATGACGAATTGAGAGACTTAACTTTCTGGAATTTAGGCAGTTTAGCCAGTGCTTCTTGGACAAAAATCGGAATTTTAAGTATCGTTATTGTAGTTTCCTATTCATTTTTGCTGGGCAAAGGAAAAGCGCTCAATGCCATGATGTTGGGCGAAAATGACGCTTCGCATGTAGGCATTCCTGTTGAAAAAACAAAAAAGCAAATCATTTGGTTGTCTTCACTTTTAGTGGGCACTTGCGTGGCATTTTGCGGTACGATTGGGTTTGTAGGATTGATTGTGCCTTTCATCCTGAGGCAAATTTTCCAATCAAATTTTCAGATGATTTTGCCGTTTTCTGCCGTTGTTGGAGGGATTCTTTTGCTTGCTGCCGATACATTGAGTCGGGTGTTGGTTGCTCCATCCGAATTGCCGATTGGCATCATCACCGCGATTATGGGAGCGCCTGTTTTTATTGCTATTATTATCAAAAACAAAAAAACCTTGTGATATGATTGTAGCCAAAGAAATTAATTATCGCATCAAAGACACCTTTTTGGTTCGAGATGCCAACATTGCGCTTGAAAAAAAACAGCTCATTGCGATTGTTGGACCAAATGGAGCGGGAAACTCGACTCTTTTGAGTCTTCTTTCCAATGAAATTCCGGCTAAAGAAAATATTATTTCATTCAAAAATAAAGATTTACGAGATTGGAACGGAAAAGAATTGCCAAAACACAAAGCCAAGTTTTCACAACAATTCAATCAAGAAATTCCTCTTTTGGTGGAAGATGTCGTCATGATGGGTCGGTATCCCTATTTCGACAATGTTCCGTCAAAAACAGACTTTGAAAAAGTAGAAATCGCTTTGGAAAATATGGGAATTCATCATTTGTCGCAACGCAATTACCAATCACTTTCGGGTGGCGAAAAACAACGAACGCACCTGGCCCGTGTGTTGGCACAATTAGACAATTTGTTGACCGAAAAATTGGCGTTTTTTGACGAACCATTGAACAATTTAGACATCATGCACCAACACAACATCATGAAAATCATTCATCAATTTGTTCAAAATAACAATTCGGCCGTGGTTGTTTTACACGATTTGAACATCGCTAGTGAATATGCCGATTATATTATTTTGATGAAAAACGGCAAAATTCAGCATCAAGGCAAAACCGAAGATGTTTTTACGAATGAAAATATTTCTAAAGTATATAATTTTCCGTGTACGATCTGCAAAAATCCATTGAACAATCAGCCTTTGATTCTTTTTGGTAGTTCAAGCCGTTGAAAATGAATACATATATAAAATCTAAAGAATAAAAAAATCTAAAAAATCTAAAGAATCTAAAAAAAATAAAAACTTGACCCGAGCGATAGCGAACAGGCGAAGCAAACTTGAAACTTGAAACAAGAATCTCGAAACTTGACCCGAGCTATAGCGAACAGGCGAAGCAAACTTGAAATTTGAAACTTAAAACCTATAACTTAAAATTCACAATAAAATGAACATCATCACAACCACCTTAAAAGAAAAATGGGAAGCTTTAAAAGCAACAAATCCAAACATTCGCATTAAAAACGCAGCCATAGAACTAGGAGTCAGCGAAGTAGAATTGCTTGCTACAAAAGTGGGCGAAACAGTAACAAGATTGCAACCAAACATCAAAGAAATCCTTCCGGAAATTGAAAGTTTAGGAAAAGTAATGGCTTTGACAAGAAATGAAGAATGCGTACACGAAAGAAAAGGCGTTTATTTGAATCCAGATTTTTCATCTGCTTTCGCTTATGTTTTCGTTGGCGACGACATCGATTTAAGGATTTTTCCATCCGTTTGGAAAAAAGTCTTTTCGGTGGTAGAACATTCCGAACATGGCAGCAGAAAAAGCATTCAATTTTTTAGTATTGATGGATTGGCCATTCACAAAATCTTTTTGACGCCACAAAGCAATGAAGACGCTTTTGATGCTTTGGTTGAAAAATTCAAAAGTGAAAATCAACAACCATTTGAAGAAGTTGAGCATGTGCAAACAACAAAATTAGAAAAACCAGATGCTGAAATTGATGTTGAAAATTTCAAAAAAGAATGGGAAACACTGAAAGACACCCATGATTTTTTTGGCATGTTGAAAAGACATGAAGTGTCACGAACACAAGCCATGCGATTGGCACCAAGCGAATTTTATGCACAACCTCTTGAAAAAGAAAAAGTGGTTTTGATGCTCGAAGCTGCTGCCAAAACGAAAACACCCATCATGGTTTTTGTGGGCAACAAAGGAAATATTCAAATTCACACAGGCGAAATCAGGAAAACGATGTGGCACGGCGATTGGTTCAATGTGATGGATCCAGATTTTAATTTGCATTTGGACTTATCGAAAGTGGCGCAAACTTGGCTTGTTCGCAAACCAACCAATGATGGAATTGTGACTTCTATTGAGGTTTTCAATGAAATGGGCGATTTGATAGTTCAGTTTTTTGGCAAAAGAAAACCAGGCATTCCAGAAATGAAAGCTTGGCAGGAAATCATCGAGAAACTATAAATTTTAATGCAATGAAATATCAAAAAGATTTGACAGCTTGTGGGAAGTTGTCAAATCTTTGAAAAAAAACGACTATAAAGCCAAAGCCGCATTCAATTTTTGACTACTATGTTGTATAGCAACATTTCAGGTGAAAAATTAATGCACTAATTATCAGAATGATGCGCAGTGATTTCGTTCTTTTCTCTTATCTAAAAGCTTTATGTAAATCGGGGCTTCAAATGACTTGAAAGTACTCAAATTGTTTTTATGTTTTGCCAACTGGTGCAAAAAAATAGATGGTCGTTTGGTTTTTTTAGGTATGGTCATTTGCGTTCGACAACTTACAGGAAAAATGAATTGATTTTGCTTTTTCATGCTGAATCGGTGTTTTGAGAAATTGCTAGCCGTTTGAAAAACCCCTAAGGATTCAATGCATTTAGCTTCCGACCCCGCTTAACTTATTCCGAGTATAGGGATTTGCTGATTTCTTTGTTTACCACTAATGCATCAATTTCTAGTTTTGGATTTCTTTAAAAGAATGCTTCTTTGAAGCACACGAATTAGGAATGCTGATTTTTCTGAAGGCATAAATTTACTCTCGATAATGGTTGAGATTGTTAATGCACTTTTTTCTATGTTTTCTATGTTTTCGATCTTTTCGATTTTTTCGATTTTTTCAATTTTTTAAATAAAAAAAGCAACCCTTTCGAGTTGCTCTTCTTTTTTTTAAATTTTATACGATTTTTATTGTTTCACCACACGGATGTTTTTAATTTCTTGTCCTTGCGTGATGTTGACTAAATAAACGCCAGCAGTGAGATTTTCGCCCACATTCACCTCGTTATCAGAAGTTTTGAACGCTTGAACCATTTTTCCAGTCATATCAAAAATTGCAATATTCGTTTCCAAATTTTCATTCGATAACGACAGAGTGAAGTTGCTTACAAATGGATTTGGATAGGCTTTAATTTCAAAATTACGAGCAATCGTTTCTGTAGGAATTTCTCTTGAAACCACACTTCCAACGGTTAAGTTACAAACGGGTCCATAAGCACTCCAAACATTGTTGATGCGCACTGCCACTTGAATTGGATACGTTTGGTTCATTGTTGCACCCGCAAAAGCACTCATAAAACATCTTGAATCTGGACGCTCTACCACCACTTCGTTTCCGTTGATGGTAGTTTTAAATCTGTAGGCGGTTGCTCCTGTGGTAAAAACAGCAAAGAAATTACTGTTGATAGCTGATACTGAATTTCCGCAAAACTGTGGTCTTAATTGAGAAGTTGGTAATGCCGCAGGAGTTGTGATTGTACAAACGTTGCCATAAGGTTGCCAAACACCATTAAAATTTAAAGATACTGAAATGTTATAAGTGGTATTAGCTGCAATATTATTTGCAAATGCCATTGTAAAACGACTGTCTGGACGCTCAACTTCTTGCATATTGCCATTATTTTCAACTTTGAATTTATAACCAGTAGCGCCCACCACAACGTTGGCGTAAATATTATCATTCAAACTTGACAAAGTTGTATTACAAAATTGAGTTCTTAAACCAGTTGTTGGATAAATTACAGGTGTTGTCACTGTACAAACAGGTCCATAAACACTCCAAATACCGTTCACATTTGTGGCAACAGAAACATTGTAAGTAGTTCCTAATGAAATACCAGTTGCGAAAGCCATTGAAAAACGGCTGTCTGGACGGGTTATCTCTTGCACATTGCCGTTGTTTTCTAGTCTAAATTTATAAGAAGCTGCTCCTAAAATCACACCGGCATAGATATTATCGTTTAAAGAAGCAAGCGTTGTATTACAAAATTGCGTTCTCAATTGCGTTGTTGGAAGTTGTTCGATGATTGAAACTGTGTAGTCTTGCGTTTCGCCATAGCCATAAGTTCCGCAGGCTTGCGTATCTGTTGCTGAGCCAAACTCTCTAAGTACCAATCTTAAGCGAGTACTGCCTGTTAAAGAAGATAATGGAAGTGTTACATTTCCTGAGACTACATTTCCTGGGGCTGTGTTAGTTAAAGCACCTTGGAAAAACATTTCACTTTGCTCGAATGTACCATTTTGATTTACATCGATGAAAACTTTCGCATAGCTTGCATACAAGAAATTTGAGCAAGAGCCTAATGTTACGCTTACAGGGGTTTCAACCCCTTGTTGAATTACAAAAGACGCATCGGCTGTTCTGTTGGTGTAAGTTGCACAACCACTAACAGTAGGTCTTGTTGAACCTGCAAATGTAAACGATCCCACTTTTGTATCGCCTGTATTAGTGGCACCAGACACACAATAATCGAAACCTGAACCAGTTGTAAATGAACGAACTGAACAACCTTCTGCCTCACCATTTCCGTTTTTTGGAACAATTTTCCAGTAATAGGTTGTGTTAGCCATTAAAGCACCTGGCACAAATGAAGTTGTTGCAGCGGGAACATTGCTCACGAATCCTGGGTTTTCGGAAGTGCCGAAATAAATATCAAAAGAGGTTGGAAAACCAGAAGTTCCTGACCATGTTAAAGTTGGGTTTCTGACAACACCAACCGCTGCATTATTAGGCGTAGCAGTTTGTGCGCATGTTGGCAAATCAAGCGGTGGCGCTGTAACGGTTATTAAATAATCTTGTGTTTCACCGAAACCGTAAGTTCCGCAAGCTTGTGTATCGGTTGCCGTACCACTTTCTCTCAAAACCAAACGTAGGCGTGTCGTTGTACCGATTGCTGCAGTGAGCGGTATAGTTAAAGTTCCAGAAGTCACATTTCCTGGTGCTGTAGTTGTTAAAGCACCTTCGTAAAACATTTCATTCGCTTCAAAATTTCCGTTTAGGTTTACGTCAACAAATATTTTTGCGTACGAAGCATAGAAATCTGATGAACATGTTCCTAATGAAATACTTACTGGCACGGCAACACCTTGTGGAATCAAAATTGGTGCATCAGCAGTTCTATTGGTGTAAGTTACACAGCCATTAGCAGCGGTTTTAGTAATACCCGCGAGCGAGAAAGAACCAACTTTTGTGTCTGCTGAATTTGTTGCATTAGAAGCACAATAGTTGAAACTTGATCCTGTTGTGAAGGAAGTGGTAGCGCAGTTTAATGCTTCACCCGCATCATTTTTAGGCACTATTTTAACAAAATAAGTTGAGTTTGGCATCAAAGGCGAAGGGATCGCATTTGTAGCAGCTGCCGCAGATGCAAAATTGCCCAATAGCGGTGGATTTGAGGATGTGCCAAAATACACATCAAAACTACTTGCTACTGGTGCAGGAGGATTTGTCCAGCTAAATGTTGGATTTAAAGCAACGTTAGAAGCATTTTCTGCAGGTGCAAAATTAGTAACGCAACTAGGAGGATTTGCAACAACCAAACCACCAAGAGTTACTTGTGGTGTTGTGCTGGCTCTTGATCCCGATGCTGGTGCACTCGGATCTGGATTTACAGTATCACTTCTAAAAAAAAGATTTCTATTTGTTTGCGTTGAATTTGCCACCCAAGTGTAGGTACAAGCGTACCCAGGTGAATTTTCATCAAAAGCAATTACTAAATTGTCCGTATTGTTATAAGAAAAAGGAGTTGTTAAGGTAACAACAACACTCTGACCCGCAGCTGTTGGCATAGATAAAGAACCGTCGAAAACCAAACTCATGTTTCCAACAGGAATCCAATCTGTGTTGCTAGTAAAATCAGATTTAGTAGTGTGTCCAAGAAAAATTCTGAATGCAGTGTTTGCGCCTTGTGGAGTAGCCGGCGTTGCACCAGTCGCAGCGGTAGGTAGCGATCCTGTGACTGTGAAAGTAAGCGAAGTAATCGTTCCTGCTGCGCCAATTTGATTCTGTGGATAAATCATTTGATGGTAACTAAATCCCCAACACGAACTCCAAGGACCCGTCGAGTTTGTTGTGTTTCCAGCACCAACTAAAACTTGTCCAAATCCACTCAATGAAATTGACAACATTAATAGTAACGATTTCATTCTGTTTAAAGCAAAAAATTGCTTTACTGTTCTGAGCGTTTTGCCTCTTGCAAAACCACTCATTTTGTAGGTTTCATACATATTAAATTAATTAAGGTATTATAATTTGCTAAGATATGAATAAAATCGGCTCTTTCTGTTAAAAGTGTAATTTTAAGATTTCAACAATATTATTTAATGTTGATCTGTTTCTATTTTTCATCTGAGCTTGTTCGTAATAGTAACTTTTTGATTCTAAAATAAAAAAAACGTCTTTCCAACTGCATTTAATCAGTCAACAAAAAAGACTGCAAACCACAAGGGTTTACAGCCTTTATAGATACTCAAACTTCTTCGAGTATCTTACCCTAAAAACTACTACAACTACTTTTTTATCTTACAGGAATTTTCTGCAAATCCTTTTTTATGGTTAACATTTCTGCTTTTAATTCATTCATATCTTTTAATGTTTGCAGCATCAAATCATTGGAAGCTTGCAGGGTTGCATTTTGTTGTTCTAATTTTTCGATTTTTTGGTTCAATTCCTTGATGGCATTGATGGTTGCCAACCATATTGCATCGGCTTGTGTCAATTCTAACACATCATTTAAAACGGTGCCATCTTGCATGGTATATTTTGGCACAATTGTAATGGCATCAGGAATCGCTTTTTGAAGTTCTTGAGCCGAAATCCCCACAATTTGAACCTTAGAATCCTTGTTGCTTTTACCCGAGTTTTCTGTGTAATTGTAATAAATCGGGTTGATGGCCAAAATTTCATTAAGACCTCTTTTGTAAAAAGACACGTTTTCCTTCAGACGCATGTCTGAAAAAGTAGCCCAAGCGGTGCCGCCTACGCTTTTAGCTGCATGTCCGTTGACGGTCAATTTTTGACTTTCAGTAGCTGTGCCGATTAAAAGGCTGCCAGAGGCGTTAAATCTTGCCATCTCCGTTATTGCGCCTCCAGATGTAGCACCAAAACGGATGCCGTAGTTGTTGTTGCTTAATCCTCTGTGATTAATAATCCAAGTTTCACCTTCGCCCCCTGAATTGTTCCATTGAATGTGTGCACCTTGCTCAGTGATGCTGTTATTTCCATGTGCTACGATTCCGCCTCCTAATGACAATCTGCTCGATGCACTTCCATTGGTATTAATCCCCACATTTCCATTATTTCCTTGGATTCTCATTAATTCGGTGGAATTTGTTGCGCCTGTGCCATTATAAAAAATATGATTGTCCATGGTCTGGTATCTCAGCACACCACCATTAATTCCAAATCCATAAAATTGATGATCGTTATTAGCACCTTCCAAAGTACTATTTTGCGATTTCGAATGTCATTTGCAAAATGAAGTGGTGCGTTTGCTGAGGATGTTCCAATGCCCACATTGCCATTTCCTTGGATTCTCATAATCTCATTTGAAGTTGAAGCACTTGTACCAGCGAAGAAAACATGACTATCGCCTGTATTATTTACTTGATATCTTAAAAAACCGTAATTCATACCAAATCCATTAAATTGATGATCGTTGTTTGCACCTTCCCAAAGTACTATTTTGCGATTTCGAATGTCATTTGCAAAATGAAGTGGTGCGTTTGCTGAGGATGTTCCAATGCCCACATTTCCAACATTGTTGATGTACATTCTATTGTTGTCGCCATTAGTTCCGAAAGAAAGTCCGGCAGTTGAGCTCATGTTTTGAATGATAAAATCACCCGCTCTAGGCAGTCCAAATTGTCCCGCTCCAGTTGCTAAACCAAAACGAGCCGATTGCGAATTATTTGCCGAAATTCGCATTGATGCAGCAGTTGTTCCTTTAAATTCAATTTGACTTGTCCCTATTGAAACAGTCCTGCTTTCTGTTAAAGTGCCATCACTGTTATACAAATTTGTGCCACCTGTTGGAATGGTTTGTGTGCTTAAAACTCCGTTCGGATCTGTGATGACCATTCTTGAACCTGTGCCTGCCAATCCTTGAAAACGAACACCGCCTGTGGTATGCAATTGGGTGGAAGGTGATATAGTTCCTACTCCAACATTTCCTGATGGTAGCATAGTCATTGCTGTTACATAATTTTGAGAACTGTCATTATAAAAACCCGTAACCGACTGACCAACTCTAAACCTTAAACCGCCCTCTGCGCCGCCAGCTGTCAAATTCGCAAAGACACTATCATGTCCTAAAAATAAATGATCCCAGGATCCGTCATTATTTGAGTATTTAAGTCCTAATGAACTGCCTGTAATATCTAAGTTTAATAACGGTGCATTTGTGTTGATTCCTATTCTATTATTGACTGCATCAACATTAAAAGTAGAACCATCTACCGTGAAATGACTTGTTCCAGAAGTGGCTGTGCTTGCGAAATTTAGGTTATTTACTCCTTGTGAAACAATTCTGCTTCCAGTTAATGTGCCATCAGCATTGTATAAATTTGTGCCAGTTGCAGGAATGGTTTGTGTGCTTAAAACTCCGTTCGCATCTGTGATGACCATTCTTGAACCTGTGCCTGCCAAACCTTGAAAACGCACACCGCCCGTGGTATGAAAACGAGTGGAAGGAACAGTTCCGATTCCAACATTGCCATTTCCCTGAATTCTCATCAATTCGCTTGAAATAGTAGTGCTTGTGCCGGTATAAAAAACATGGTTGTCGGTTGTTGTATTAATTTGGTATCTTAGTATGCCGTTATTGATTCCAAAACCAAAAAATTGATGATCGTTGTTTCCATTTTCCCATAAAACAATTTTACGACTTCTTTCTTCTGTTGCAAATTGCAGCGGTGCGTTTGGCGAAGCATTGCCAATTCCAATATTTCCGCCAGTTTTGATTAGGTTTCCTGTTCCTGAAAATGTCAAATTATTGGTGCTTTGACTAACCGTTCTACTTCCAGTTAATGTGCCATCAGCATTGTATAAATTTGGGGTCACATAAATTTCCTGGGGATTAGGCAAAAAGTTTCTGCATTCTAAAGAGAAAGAATTTGACATCCACGACACCTCTCTGGTTGACTCTAAAGAGTTTTATTTTCGAGTTAAATGATTTTGCATTGGCATTTGTGTGTCTTTTCACAAAGAAGTTTAAGATGGTTTCCAAATGATATTTCAAACTGTTTGCTGCGGTATTAAAAACAGTCATTTCTAGTAGTTTGGTTTTCTCTATCC
>JBEILV010000039.1:0-18544 GCA_040379105.1 Flavobacterium sp. | reverse complement strand
CGTTGTTCTAAGAATTGTTTTTAAAAGAATTAAAGATAAGATTTGGGGAATTAATTATAGAAAAGTTAGATAAACTTGCGTGAATTTAATAGTTGTGTGCAATTTTAAATGAACGACACTACAAACATAAAACGACAATTTTTTGACTCACTAAAACGTGGGACAGGTGAAGCATATATACTTCTCAAAGAACACCGACAGATTGACTTTTCAGACCTGATTATAAAAGGAGCAATAAAAAATTACTCTTATGATAACCAATCAGAAGGGAGTAGAGCAGATTACATTTATAGGCTTATAAGGAACTCAAAACAAAAAGACAAAATTGTAAAATCAGTTTTGACAAAACTACAATCAGAGAAAAAGGACTTTTGGGGACTTGACCAAATGTGTGACTTGGCTGTAAAGTTTTATAAAGCAGGACATCTTGAAGCAAAAGCAGCTCTTTACAATCGTTTTGAAAAAAATAATCTTGAAGGCTACGAGTTTTGCGGACAAGACCAACTAATGGAGATTGATGGTATAAACGGAATATTGAAAGTTGCTGAAATCGTTGGCAAAACACTATTTGAAAATCCAGATGATTACGAAGAAAGTTGGCGAATTGACTATTTCCAACAACGTCATAAGTCAATTGACATATATTCAGAACTAAAAAAGGCTTCTACCAAAAACCAATATGTTAAGGCTTACTACGATTCCATTCTTAAAAACAAATGGACATTGCCAAGACGCAGAAAAATTAAAAGGTTTACTTACGAACTTATCAAAGAAAGCATTCAAAACAAACGATATGGTTTACTTTCTTCAAAAAGGAATAATGAGTTAACTGACGAAGAAGTTGAAAAATTAGCAAACGAATTTTTAGTTGAAAAGGACAACGTATTAAAAGAAAGATATTTACGATTTTTTAGTTCACGGAAATTTCCATTTGACTACAAACCTATTTTTAAAATTGCACGTGGAAAAAATCCAAGGAAAACAAGATTAGTAGAATATGCCGTAGAAGCACTAAAATATTTTTCATCAAAAGAAATCCGAGAACTTGCGTTGGAAAAGCTTAGCACGGAGAAAAATCCTTGCGACTATTTAAACTTGTTGGTAAGCAATTACAGAAAAGGAGACTATAAACTTCTAACAGAAATTGCCAATCGTTCAGACGACTTTGATTATATACATTCTATTGTTTTTGGCTTCATAGAAATTTACGAAGTAAACGCTACAAAAGAATGTAAAGAACCTTTGGAAACAATTTACAACAAAATGAATTGTGGACTCCATCGTAAAGACATCGTAAAAATTTTGGTCGAGAATAATGTCTTGTCCGACAAGATATTTGCAGAACTTGAATTTGACAGCTATGGCACAGTGCGAAAATTGTATAGACAAAATAAAAACAACCGCTAACAGCTAGGGTTTCGTTGGGCTCGAAGAGCCAACAATGAAACCCTCGTTGAACAGCTTGTCCCGATTTTTATCGGGAGAACCCATTTCAGTTCCGCCAATTATGGAATTATCATATTGTTGTTTGAGAGCATATTCAGAGGATTTATGATCCTCTTTTTTTTGAAATCGTTGCATGGTTTTAGAATGTTCGCGAATTGCAAAAACTGAAAAAACATTTCAAAAGACTTCTTCAAAAAATGCGATGCTGACGTTCCCATTACTGAAAAGCCTCAAAAAATCCCCATTTTAACATAAAAAATACGTGTTTCTAAGAATTGTTTTTGAAAGGATAAAGGTTTAGATTTGGGGAATTAATTATAGAAAAATTACATGAACTTGCGTGAATTTATTAGTTGTAAGCAAGCCTATTAGAGCGAGACTGCAACAAAAAAACAGACATCTGAAAAACGAACTTTGATATCTTAACAAAAATTTACGGACTAACTTTGGCGACACACAATCCGACCCGAATGTTTTAAAAATTTTCCCTTTACACATTTTAAAAAATAATTTTATCCAACCGCACATTGGCACATTTGTAAAACCGCACAAGCCGACACACGACCTAAGTTTTGCAAAAGAGCCAATTTCCCTACGCTACAAATGATACTTATAATCCGTAGACTTATTTACATCTATTCATCAACTTTGAACCCAAATTATAAAAATGGGTATAGCATATTCTAAAAGTGAAAAAGCCTTTTTAGAACAAATAGGAAATCGAATACGAGAATTTCGTTTAGACGCTGATTTATCACAGGAGAAACTATCCTTCGCTTGCGACTTAGACAGAACATATATAGGTTCTGTTGAAAGAGGTGAAAGAAATATCTCAGTAATAAATCTTAGGAAAATAGCTCAAGCTTTAAATATTGAGGTATCCGCATTGCTAAACATTGAAGAATGAACAAAGACTTTAAAATTCCACCAAAGTCAGTAAAAATGCTGACTCACCCAGAAACACTCGTAAAATATTTTTCTAAATTAATTGGACAACCTTTTATTCTAACCGGAAAAACAAGAACAGACGGTTCTAACATTCGGAAATTAATTGCTTCCACATTAGAAGAACAATCATTGCCTGAATTAGCAATTCTTGGACAAATTGAAATAGTTCCTCCTAAGGCTAAAGGTGTTCCTAAAATAACAAGAGAGTTTATAGATACATTTATAGTAACAAGTGGAACATCATACAACTTACAAGTTTGGAACAGAATTCCAGCAGCAGAAACACTCTTGATAAAATATGATTCAGGAGAAAGTCTAAAATGTACTGATGTTAGGTTTGTTTTTGTAAGAATTGATACTGAAAAGAATAAAATCGCTACCGTTCTGATTCTTACTCCCGAATACATTGAAAAGAAATTTGGAAAGTTTGGAAAACCTACAATTAAACATCAACTCTTAATTTCAGGTAAAGTGAGAAAAGAAATTTATGAGCGTGAAGATAAAATTCTTTCTTTTCCTGATTCAAAGAAACTCTCCTATTATATTCTAAACGATCACGAACCGCCAAAATCGGGAATGATTGAAGAAATAGACATCAAACAACTATTTTCCATTGCATTATTAAAGAAATTGGTCGCTGAAAAACTTATTGGTTTTAAACTAGATGCAGCGGCAACAAAAAACAGAGGGCAGGCATTAGAGAAAAAGGTATTAGAATTATTGGGCTACGAAGTAAATGAAAACGACCTATTATATGGTGCTTTTCCCGACATTAGAAATCAATTATTAGAAGTAAAAGTTCAAGACAGTCCAACTGTTGATTTAGGCAAATTTTCACCTGAAAAAGAGGAAACTGTTATTGAAGATTCTGGCTTAACAACTTTTGATGTTCGGTATTTAATTGCATTAACTAATCCCAAAACAGAAATTATTGAAGGTATAATACTTTCGCCTGGTGAAAAATTAGGAGAGTTGTTTTCCTATGTTAGTGCTGAAAGCTATAAATGTCAACGTGCAATACCAATGACATTTTTTGAAAGTAATTACGGAAAAGCTGTTTTTAATCCAGATTAAATATTGGTTCAACCCCAAAAGATTCTGCAACTACAATTTCTAATTGTTTCTCTAGTTTTGAAATTTCCAAAGTATCATTGGACTGATTTAAATCTTTCACAATGGCGATAATTTCTTTCGCCTTTAGCGAATCGAAATCTGGCAAAGGATATTTCTCGACATATTGGGAAAAGTACCTTCTTCTGCCTGAATATAGCTTATTATTGAAAACTAAATCATGATACTTAGTCATCAATTTTGAATTTGCAATTCCTTGAATTAATAAAAGCTTATCAACATCTTCTTCTTTAGTAGTTACAATCCAATAACAATTTCCATTGACTATTCTTCCATTAGTATCAAGGTAAAACCTAGGCTTTAAGCTTATATCGGGAAAAACAAGTTTCGGGTATTTCCATTGGTCTGGACGATGAGGAACCCACAATTCGAACCACTGTCTACCGGCATCAATAAGATATTTTCTTGCTCTTAATTTTTCTTCGTGTTGCACGAAGTACTTTTTTGCTTTGGGGTATTTTTCAATATCAACGGTTTGCTTTTCACCATTAATAGAAATATGAGGATAAAGAACTTTTAATTCAAAATTATTCGTAGCGTTCCAAGGTTCAATGTTTTCTTGTGAAATCAATTCTTTCAGCAGGTCGTCTTCAGGTTTTGTTCCATTTAACTCTTCCCATTTGTCGCTAATAAATACTTTGTCTGCCGTTGATTTAATCCCAACTTTGACCTTAAAAAAATCTTCAACACGGTTTTTGGCTTCTTTGTCAATTTTATAAACCCATTCAGATTCTCTGCTAGACAACATTTCCCAACAAGAACCCGAACCGATCTTGTATTTCAAGTTACCTGATGATTTTTTATATCGCTTTCCGTTTTCTGTTACAAAATAGCCCGAATGTTTGCTTTTCAAAACATCATAAACTGATTCAACAGGTGTTAATTCTCCATTATAGCCATTCAATTCCTCATAAACTTTAATGAAGTTGGCACCAGAAGGTTTTTTTTCTTTTTTCTTTCTACCAATAAAAATTGCAGGTAACACAGCAGCATCAAAAAGTTTTGTATCGCCTAAATCAATCAACTCCAAAATCTCATAATTTTCAGATAAATATTTTCTTATGCTTTCTCCTCCTTTAGTTGATAAATAACGATTAGAAGTAATAACACCTAGTATTCCACCTTCTTTTAAACTTTCTGTCATTGAAATTAGAAACGGATAATATAAATCCACTCTACCTTTTAAATTAAATTTCCGAGCTAGATTTTGTGCTTGTTCAGTACCTAGTATTTGCGTGCGAACATAAGGTGGATTAGCAATTACAACATCAAAAGAGTTATTAACTTCTGAAGTACTTATAGAATCAAACAATGAAGGAGGATTTTTAGAGTTAGACACATCGACCGACATTAGAAAATCTCCGAGAATCAAATCAGTTTTCTTATTTGAGAAACTCGACAATCGAGTTTCAGCAAAATTCAAATATTCTTTGTTAGAGTCGAAACCTGTTAATGAAAAATCACACCCTCTTTCTGAAAGAACCTCTCCCAATGCAACTAGAAGTTCCGCTTCCCCACAAGCAGGATCTAAAACACGGCTATGCTTAGAGTTGATATAATAACCAATCCTTTCAGCCAAAAAAACCGAAAGTTCTCTTGGTGTAAAGGTTGCCCCTGTGGTCTTTATTTGTTCCTTGGTTATCATAACAGCAAAGATACTTAAAATCATCATAAGCGCAATAGCAAAACTAAACTTTTATCAACAACCATTCGTAACACTGTCTTTTAATTCTTATGACGTTTCTTATAAAATTTCTTTTTGTTTTCTGCATGTTCTTGTCGTCCTTCTTCAATTTCCCCACCCGCGCAATCCCCTCGCTCGTGCCAGACATTCAAAATCCTAAGTTCATTTATAGATTTTAAACAAACTCAAACAACTCAAATCTAACTGAATTATGAGAAAAGTTGCCCTCGCACCCACAACGAAAATCAATCCATAAAATGCCCAAACTTCCTCACATCCAATACCATTTTTCTTTATTTTTGATAAATCATGAACGATTTAAACCAAAGTTTTTGCCGCTAGCACTATGCTTGCATCAAGCGTGGATGCTATTGTTAGAAACAAAAGTGGCGTAAAACAACTCTTAAAGTTGAACGAATTGACGTTTCATTTCGTTTGGTTTTGGTATTTTTAGGCTTTCATTATAACTGAAAACCGAAAGTATTGTAAATTCAAACATTTTTAACAATGACTAAAAAATTTACTTCCGCAGTTTTATTTCTCTGTATTTTTCTGATGCCTCATTATGTAAGCAATGCTTTGGCTTGCACACGAGTGGTTTATCAAGGACCAAACGGCACCATTTTAACTGCCCGTTCGATGGATTGGAAAACCGAGATTCCGGCCAATTTATGGGTGTTTCCTCGAGGCATCAAGCGCAATGGCGAAACGGGGAAAAACACAGTGCAATGGACTTCAAAATATGGCAGCGTTATTACGAGTTCTTGGGACATTGCAGCGTCCGACGGAATGAATGAAAAAGGACTGGCGGGCAATTTGCTGTGGTTGGTTGAGTCTGTTTATCCTGTTTTTGAGGAAGATAAAGGCAAACCCGGGCTTTCGCTTTCGTTGTGGCTACAATTTATGCTCGATAATTATGCAACCGTGGAAGAGGCCGTCGCTGCCATTCGAAAAGAGGAGTTTATGGTTGTTTCGTCGCACATTCCTGGCACTGCCATTTTTGCAACGGTGCACCTTTCTATTTCTGATAAAAAAGGCGATAATGCCATTTTCGAATACATCAACGGCAAATTAGTCATTCATCACGATGCAAAACACGTCGCAATGACCAATTCACCCATTTTTGAAGAGCAATTGGCCATCAATACTTATTGGAACAATATTCCCGGCACCATCATGTTGCCCGGCACCAATCGCGCGGCGGATCGTTTTGTGCGCGCCTCTTACTACATCCATGCCATTCCAAAAACAGAAGATACGCGCATTGCTTTGGCTAGCGTTTTTAGTGTGATTAGAAATTGTTCGGTACCGCTCGGAATTTCATCGCCAACCGAACCAAATATTTCATCTACAAGATGGAGAACCGTGTCAGACCATAAAAACTTGGTTTATTATTTTGAAAATGTGATGAATCCGAATGTTGTTTGGCTCGACTTTTCTAAAATAGATTTCGGCGAAAAAAACACAGTCAAAAAATTAGTTTTAGATCAAAATGAGAATTATGCAGGCGAGTCTTCTCAATTTTTAAAACCATCAAAACCATTTAAATTTGCGGGATTGTATTAATTTTTATTGGTCAACAACGCAAATGTAAAATGTTAGGCATTGAAACGACTGCGGGCACAACAAATTATAGATTGTTGAGGTTTAAATATCGTTTCAATTGCCTTAGATTTGTTGTGTATTCACAATTTATTTGAAAAAATGACAACCGCAACTCTTACCATTCAATTTCCTTCTTTTTCAAAAGCACTTGTGCAAGCCATTGAGCAAAACGCCACTTTCAAAACTTTTCAAACGGGCGAAATCATGATGCGAACAGGCCAATACATCAAGAATACGGTTTTGGTGCGCAGCGGCACCATCAAGATTTATCGGGAAGATGAAGACGGCGGCGAGTATTTTATGTATCATCTGCAGCCTGGGCAAGCATGTGCTATTTCAATGATTTGTGCTACAAAAAATCAAACGTCGCAAATCATGGCGAAAGTGGTTGAAGACGCCGATTTAATCATGGTGCCGCTTTCGCTCATGGATCAATGGATGATGGAGCATCGCACTTGGTATGAATTTGTTATTGACACCTACCGAAATCGATTTGAAGAAGTTTTGGATGTGGTGGACAATATTGCATTTAAAGCAATGGACGAACGCTTGGGTTTTTACCTAAAGCGACTACGAGAAGCCACAGGCTGCAACGATCTCAAAATTTCTCATCAAGAAATTGCCTCCGATTTGCACACATCAAGAGAAGTTATTTCGCGATTGCTCAAAAAGTTGGAGCAACGCGGTCAATTAACCCTCAACCGCAATCAAATTACGTTTTTGAAATAAAATCTATTTTCTGTTTTAAAAGTAAAATGAATGATTTGATCGTTCTTTTTTTAAAAAAGAAGGGTATATTCATTTCATTATGTGATAATTGTTACTGAAATCTTCAACTTTTCTGGTCATATTTGCCTTTTAATTGAAGTTAGATGGGATATTTTGGCTATTTTGCGTCGATTCTGATTGGTGTGGCGCTTGGTTTAATTGGTGGTGGTGGTTCTATTCTCACGGTGCCAGTTTTGGTCTATTTAATGGCGGTCGAACCTGTTTTAGCCACGGCTTATTCGCTTTTTATCGTCGGATTTACGAGTGGTATTGGCTCTATTACTTATTTTAAAAAAGGACTTGTCGATCTTAAAACGGCCGTCATCTTTGGTATTCCTTCCATCATTGCGGTCTATTTCACACGGGCATTCATTGTTCCAGCCATTCCTGATGAAGTTTTTTCAATAAGCGATTTTGTTGTCACGAAAAGTGTTTTAATGATGGTGCTTTTTGCCATTCTTATGATTGCAGCTTCTTATAGTATGATCAAAAAAGATAAGAAAGCAGCTGCAATTACTTCCGAACCACAGGTTTTTAATTATCCCGTGATTCTTTTAGAAGGCGCAGTGGTCGGCATCTTGACGGGACTTGTGGGTGCAGGAGGAGGATTTTTGATTATTCCTGCTTTGGTCATTTTGAGTAAACTTCCCATGAAAAAAGCTGTTGGGACATCGCTGGCCATTATTGCTGCAAAATCCTTGATTGGATTTTTTGGTGAAAGCAGTGATACATTGATTGATTGGAAATTTTTAGCCATCATTACTTCTTTTGCTGTCGTTGGAATATTTATTGGTGCTGCTTTATCCAAAAAAATTGATGGCGCCAAACTCAAACCTGCTTTTGGATGGTTTGTGCTCGTGATGGGCATTTATATTCTCGCCAAAGAATTGTTTTTTTAGAATAGAATCCATGAGATGCAAGTTCTTGCGGGTTTATTTTTTATTTTGTGTGCCAAATCTATTTAATTAGATAATTTTGTTGAGAATTTTTGAAACAAACGCAACACATGAAATATACGATCCTTTCAATTTTAATTTTGGTTTTGATGCTTTTGGGAAGTTTTTATCTAAAGGCGCAAAGCAGATTTACTACTTTCAAATTGGAAGCGAGTCAGATGAATACGGAGAAAACGATATGGGTTTACACGCCAAAAAGCTATTTATTTAAGAAAAGAAAAAATTATCCGGTGGTTTATATGCACGATGGTCAAAATCTAATGGATGAAAAGACCGCTTTCGCTGGCACTTGGAAAATTTGTGAAACATTGGATTCTTTGCAGTTGGAAGTCATTGTGATTGGCATTGCCCACGGAAATGAAAAACGTTTGGAAGAGTTGACGCCGTTTCAACATCCGAAATATGGCGGTGGCAAAGCAGATGAATATTTGAAATTCGTTTTCGAAACACTCAAGCCCTATGTTGACAAAAACTATCGTACAAAATCAGACGCAAAAAACACCCTGATGATGGGAAGTTCATTGGGTGGTTTGGTCACTTTTTATGCTGGAATAAAATATCACAATCAAATCGGGAAAATCGGTGTTTTTTCGCCATCGTTTTGGTTTTCAGAGGAAGTTTACTTGTTGGCAAAAAATCAAAAAGATTGGCATACCAAAACCTATTTTATGTGTGGCGATGCCGAGAGCGAAAATTTGGTGGAAGAAGTGCAGAAAATGGTTCAAATAGTGCATGAAAAGTCAAAAAACAAAGAAGATATTCTTGTAAAAATCGTTCCCAAAGGCACACATCAAGAATGGTTGTGGGCGCAAGAATTTGGGGAGGCTTTGCAATGGTTGCTCAAATAGTAAGCAAAAAAAAGACCCAAACTGGGTCTTTTTAAATCGAAATATATTTTATGACTAGCTCAAAGCAGCTTTCACTTGGTCTGCAGCTTCTTGGAATTGAACTGCTGATAAAATCGGCATGCCTGAATTGTCGATCAAATCTTTTGCAATGTCTGCATTGGTTCCTTGTAAACGAACAATGATTGGCACTTTTATGGCGTCGCCCATGTTTTTATAAGCATCAACCACCCCTTGTGCTACACGGTCACAACGAACAATTCCACCGAAAATATTGATCAAAATAGCTTTTACGTTGGGATCTTTCAAAATGATTCTGAACGCAGTTTCTACGCGTTTTGCATCTGCAGTTCCGCCTACGTCTAAGAAGTTTGCAGGTTCAAAACCAGCGTATTTAATCAAATCCATGGTAGCCATTGCCAAACCAGCACCGTTCACCATACAGCCTACTGTGCCATCTAAATCTACATAATTCAAACCAACTTCTTTGGCTTCTACCTCAATTGGATTTTCCTCACGAACGTCGCGCATATCAGCCAAATCTTTATGACGGAACAAGGCATTGTCATCGATTGCCACTTTTGCGTCAACCGCTAAAATTTTATTATCTGAAGTTTTTAAAACAGGGTTGATTTCAAACAACGAAGCATCTGAACCTACGTAAGCTTTGTATAAAGAATCCACAAATTTGATCATTTCTTTAAAAGCATTGCCCGATAAACCTAAGTTAAAGGCAATTCTTCTGGCTTGAAAACCTTGCAAACCAACCGCAGGATCGATTTCTTCGGTAAAAATTAAATGAGGCGTGTGCTCTGCCACTTCTTCGATGTCCATCCCGCCTTCAGTAGAATACATAATCATGTTTCTGCCTTTGCCACGGTTGAGCAAAACCGACATATAAAATTCTGATGTTTCAGATTCGCCTGGATAATACACGTCTTCGGCCACTAAAACTTTATGAACGCGTTTTCCTTGCGGAGGAGTTTGTGGAGTCACTAAATCCATCCCGATGATTTGTTCAGCAATTTCCTCAACTTGTTGTAGGTTTTTTGCTAATTTCACACCACCGCCTTTTCCACGACCGCCTGCATGCACTTGCGCTTTGATCACATGCCAACCTGTGCCAGTTTCCGAAGTCAATTGTTTGGCTTTTGCCACCGCTTCTTCCGCGTTGTTTGCCACATAACCGCGCTGCACGCGAACGCCATAACGCGATAAAATTTCTTTGCCTTGATATTCGTGTAAATTCATAACTAATAAAATTTGTCTATTAAAAAAGTAGTGCAAAAATAGCGAACTAAATTCTAAAATAAGTTAGAAATTCTTAATTTTTATATCCTTTTTGAGTGCTTTATTGAGAAAAGTTTAAAATCATCAAACGCCTAACGATTCGATTGTTTTCATGGAAGAACTTTTACTTTGAGGTGTTGCGATTTCAGGTTTGATAGAAAGGCTATGTCTTCTTAAGAACTGTCTCACATTGATTTCCTTGCGCTGTTGAGTTGAATATTGAATCGAATATCTTTCATAAATACAAAACAATTGTGCTAAAACAAATGCATGCAGGTGTAAATTTATATGATCAAAAATGCATCAGTCACAAGCAATATGCAATGCTTCTCATGCATGTTACTATTGTTATGCGTTCTAATTCTATACGATCGTAAACAAAATTTTTGACACTGAAATAAACGCAACCTTTATTTTTCTGTTTCAATTCAAACCGGTGTCAATTTTTAATACGAAATTTTGATTTAGCTAAAGAGTTCTTTTACTTCGTTGATATTGAACGACTTTTTTTCGTCATCGATGGCAATAATGCTTGTGGCTACTTTTTTCTTCTTTTGTTGCAATGAAACAATTTTTTCTTCAATGGTGTCTTTGCAAATCATGCGATAGGCCATCACTTTTTTGGTTTGACCAATGCGATAACATCTGTCAATTGCTTGATTTTCAACCGCTGGATTCCACCACGGATCGATAATGAAAACATAGTCTGCTTCTGTCAAATTCAATCCGGTGCCACCTGCTTTTAAGCTGATCAGAAAAACACGAACATCGGCATTGTTCTGAAAATTATTCACATTTTGTTGTCTCAAGGTGGTTTGCCCATCTAAATATTCATATTGCACTTTTTCTTCGTCTAATCTTGATTTTACTATTTGAAGCATTTTTACGAACTGCGAGAAGACCAATATTTTGTGTCTTCCCGTTTTTTCTTTGATGTTTTCAATCAAACTTTACAGTGTTACCGAGTAGTTTCCATAATCTTCTTCAGTGGGCACTAATGCAGTCGAATTGCAAATTTGACGCAATTTGGTTAATCCTTCAAGAATATACATCTGCGATTTTTCAACTCCATTTTCATCTATTTTGTTTAATAAATAGTCTCTGTATTTGTTTTTAAAAGTTTCGTAAACTAAGCGTTGTTCTTTGCCCATTTCACAAAAAATAATGTTTTCTGTTTTTTCAGGTAATTCTGTGGCTACTTGCTCTTTGGTTCTTCTCAACATAAACGGCGTGATGATTTTACCTAAAAGCAGCGACATTTCAACATCTTTTTCTTTGTCTATTGCGTCAGAAAATTGGTTTTTGAAATGCGTCATATTGCCCAATAAACCCGGATTGAGGAAGTTGAGCTGTGCATATAAATCGAACGTATTGTTTTCGATCGGCGTGCCCGTTAAGGCAATTCGGTTGTAACAATCTAGCAATCGAACGGCTTTATATCGTTTAGAATTTGGGTTTTTAATGGCCTGACTTTCATCTAAAATCACGTAGTGAAATTTGATTGCTTGCAAATGTTCAATATCATTCAACAAAGAACCATACGTAGAAATAATGACATCGTAATTTTTGAAATCAACCATACTGTCCCATCTACTGGCTCCTGTAAAAGTGAGCATTTTCAAATCTGGGCAAAATTTTTCTATTTCAGCGTTCCAATTAAAGATGAGCGATGTTGGGGCAATGATCAAAGAAGGTGGTATGTTTTTCTTTGTTGCTTTTAAATATTGCAAAAAAGCAATGGTTTGCAATGTTTTTCCTAAACCCATATCGTCAGCAAGACAACCTCCTAGTTGATTTTTATCTAAAAACACCAACCAATTCAATCCATGGTGTTGATAATCGCGCAATTTCGCTTTGATGCCTTTTGGAATTGGCACCGTTTCGATTGCTGTGATGTTTTGCAAACGCATCTTTTTTTGGTACAAAGCTTCCAAAAACTTGGGCTTTTTTTCGATCTCTTCATAAAGCTCATCAATAATACCAAATTGATAGTTAGATATTTGCACTCCATTTTTCTTGATTTCGCCTGCTTTAAAATAGCCTGAAAATTTTTTCATCCATTCCTCGGGCAAAATCCCTAATGTTCCGTCGCCGAGCAACACAAAATTTGAGTTCTTTAAAAATGCTTTTTGTAATTCTTTGATCCTTGCTTTTTGATTGCCAAACGATATATCGATAATAATGTCGAACCAATCGATTTCTGATTTCAAATTAACAGAAATATTGGGTTTGTTTAGATTGAATTTAAAGGACTTGAGCTCGTTGGCGCCAAAAACGACCATGCCCATTTGCTTCATTTTTTCAACGGAATGCAACATCCAATAATTTTCAAAAAGTTCTTCTGGCGTTAGAAAAAAAAGGTTTTCTTGCGTTTCAAATTTGGGATGTAAACTTTTAAATTCTTCGATAAATTGATCTTCAAAAGATTGATTTCTGTCTCGATATTTTATAGTGCCGTCAGTTTGATCCATCGAAAACAATAATTCAGGTGAAAAAACATCGACAAGTTTTTCGGAATAATTGACTGCCAAACGAAATGAAATAAACACTCCCTTATTGTCTGACATATAAACATGCTTTTGAAGTTGTTCATTCGGTTTTATTGGCGAATTTCTTTTGAAAAGATTTGATTCAACTTCAAATTTTTCAGAAAGCGGTTTAAATATTTTTTCAAAAAAGTTGGGGGTTTCTTTCTTTAGGTAATTTATTTCATATTTATCAACAAAAACATTCAAATACACACCAAGTTTTGCGTCTAAAATCGGAATCAAAGTGTTTACCAAAATCACAAATGGTGGCGCAATAATGATCGATTTGCTGTTGAGGCTGTGTCTTGTTCCATTAATCTCAATTTTTGCATTTAATGAATAAAAGTACTCGGTTTCCGAAAGTAAGAAAACAAGTTTGACAGGCCAATATTCGATTTTTAAAGGAGTTAAGTTTTTTCTAACCATCGAATCTGAATAATCAAATTTAAAAAGGAACGTTTTTTCAAAAAGTGGTAAAACGGTTCGAAGATTTTCGATGGCTTGTTTCAGTTTTTCAACTTCTTTTTTTTCTATAAACGCAGTTCTAAGGGTGCAAATTTTTAATGTTTTAATAATGATGTTTTGCTCCTCTTCTGTGTCAAAAATAAGCATACTTTGCTTTATTACCTCAAATCCGATGGGCGTTATTGAAGATGAAATGTCAGTTTTTGCTTTGTTGAGTTTTCCTTCAAACGGACGAATCGAAACGAGTTTGTTTTTGGAAGTTTCAAAATAAATTCCTAGCCCATATTCCGATTCAGAATTATTGATGATGCTTGGCAAATGGAAAACGGCATCGGTAGTTTCATCTCTAAAAATGGCTGTAAAATCCCTTTCGTTGTTAATAATGTTTCTATATTTTGGGATTGTTGTAAATCCTTTGGGTGTTAATTCAAACTTAAACAAAGCATCATAATCATCCTGAATGGTCAATCCATATTTTTTAACTTCAGCTTCGATTTTATTTATCATGTAATGAGGCGAAAAGATGGTATTTCCAAAAACCACTATAATCTCATCCAAACTCCCTAATAAATGTTTGCAAGTGGTATTGGTGTTCCTCGTGCAACTGCACTTAAATTCCAGAATTTGTGTTGATGCATCATAATCATACACTTGTTTGTATGGCTGCCAACCAGATGTTTTTACCGTAATACTTGATTGACTTACGCTTACGATTTCGTAATTTTCATAAGAGCTGTAATAGCTGTTTTGTCGGTCTTTAATTACATGGCGATCAAGAATATGATTATTAAGTAGAAACTGATTTTGCTTTATTGTTTTGATCACTTCTCTTTTTGGTTGGATTTCATCAGATTCAAACAGAAGCAAAGTTTCGTTGTTTTGGTTGTTTTTTAGAAGATTTAACGATGCTACAACGTGTTTACAAATGCCGGTATAATTGTTTTTATAGGGACAAGTGCATGTACTAGAAACAGTTGTTTCGCTGATGTCAATTTTAATGTGATATGAATCTCCACCACTGCCCATACATTCGAATAAAAAGCGAGTAGCAGCGCTATCTACCAAAACGGGCGCAAGATTCAAGGCATTGACACGTGCATTATTATTTGCATTCTTTCGTATATAATTGTTGATTAATTCGATGTTCATTCGTTTCAAGTTTGACTACAAATATCAATGTTTTGAAAATATTTTTTAAGCTCAATTCGTTTTTATTGCGTTTAAATTTATATCAAATTCGATTTTTAGCAGTTGATGGCTTTTTTAATTTGTTTTAAACAAGCATCTTAAACATCAATGATTTTAAAAAAAAGCTCGAATCACTCCTTTTTCTAAAAAAGCTAATGATTCTAACTTCCTAAAGTATAAAAGATGTTATCTTTAAAAACACAAAGTCAAAAAACATTGTTATTGAACTTACACGAGCCATTCCTGAGCGCAATGTAACAAAAAAAATCGCACACAAATAGGGGCGATTTTAAATTTTTAAAGACAAAAGGTTTTATTTTTTCAACAATTTTGATGTGCTTGTCAATCCATTAGATTGGATTTTAACAACATACATGCCTGATTGTAAGTCAGATGTGTTGAAAGAATAGAATGAATTTGATGGATTTGCACTAGCAACGATTTGACCTAAAGTGTTGTAAATAGATATATTTTCAATTGATGCATTTGCGCTAAAATTTACCACATCGTTTGCTGGATTTGGATACATTTTGATTCCTGCATTTTCAAAACTTGGGTTTGATAAATTAGGTGCAGTCACCACAACGTTTCCGTTGGCAGCTTCAGCAGCAGGATTTCCGTTTAAGCCAATCACTTGAAAACCAGTTTGTACCAATAAGCCTGGAGTAATGTTTTGAACGCTTACAGTAAAATTTTGACCAGCCACTAAATCTACTGATTCGAAAAGAATAAGGTTAAAGCTGTTCTGTGGATCTAAAACCTTAATGAAAGCATTTGATTCGTATGAAGCTGCTAACGTATTGCTTTGAACAAATCCACTAAACGTAATAGTTTCTTGAAGCGTTGATGGAGTTAATTCTTTAAAAGTATTACCTTCCATGATCTTGTTACCTACATTTCCGTTGATCCAATAGGCTTGGTCAGCTGCATTGCCATTTAAAGCATTGGCATACGTATTGTAATTAGGATATAAAGTGATTGTGTTGTTAGTAGTATTCGGCACCGATTTCACATCTGTTAAGCCCCAAGCAGAACCGAAAGCAAATGCATTGTCCGTAAAAAACACGTTCATATAACCTAACCATGTCCCACTTGCCGACACTTCAATATTGGTCTGTGCATTCACCGTTTGCGATCCAAAAAGTCCTAAAAAACAAAAAACACCAATTTTAAGCACAGTTTTTTACATAATAAATAATTTAAGTTGTTAATTATTGTAAAAGTAATAAATTATAGTCTATTTGAATGTTGTAAGCACATAAAGAAAACTATACACTATAATAATATAATTAAACATTTGTAAATGAATAGTTTGAAAAAATATTTTAATTTATTTTTAAAATTTATTGTCTCGCTATTTTTTTAAATGTTGTAATAATGTATAGGCAAAACTGATTCGAAAAAATGGATTTGTTTCCTTTTTTTTAATTTATATTCAAAGTATCACTCTTTTTAATGTCAATGATGTAAGCATCGAGCATTTTTCCGTATTTCGATTTTTTCACTTTTGCACTCAAACTTTTATTGATGCTGTCCAAAAATTTCACATTCGCATCGGGAATTTCAGATAAAAGTAGGAAAGGAGCAATTTCAAGGTCTTTGTTCAAAAGCGCAAAATTGAGTGTGTGAAGATATTTTCGCTTTAAAAATTTATTTTGTAAGTTTTCAATACTATCCACAGCAGTTTGGTTTTTGTTTCGAACGGCTTTAAAATGCAATTCAATCAATTCAAGATTTTTATTGCCATATCTTGACATTGTCTTTTTATATTCTTCCCATTTTTCGTGGTTCACAGATCCAGTCACTTTTGCATTTGCGTAAAATTTTTCTACACTCGTTTCTAAAGTTGTTACCCCTGGGTTTAAAAATACCATCAAATTATTGTCTGCCGATTGCGTATTTCCTTTATCAAATCCAACATAGACAACATCTGGCTCAGTCAAATTTAATCCAAATTCGAATTTACCATTACCGTCAAAAGTTACACTGTCAAGAATTTTTACGATACTGTCCTGGGATTGAAAAACATACAGCTTGCCCATTTTTGCCCCTTTAATTTCCCCTTTTAAAACAGTAGGGCTTTCAGATTTTGATTCATTTTTGCAACCTACTAAAACCAACAGCAAGCTCGCCATCCATACAATATTTTTCATGAAATCATTTTAAAATTAAATTGGTTGCAAATTAAATAGTTTTTGATGCCAATTCCATCAACATGGCAGATAAAATAGCACCATACGTTCCTAAAACATATCCAAAAACTGCCAGAAGAACACCTACGCTTGCCAAAGACGGATGAAATGCCGCTGCAATTACTGGCGCTGAAGCAGCCCCTCCTACATTGGCTTTGCTTCCTACCGCCAAAAAGAAAAAGGGTGCTCTGATGATTTTAGCCACGATGACCAATAAAATAACGTGAATAATCATCCAAACAATACCTACCACCATCAAACCGGGATTGGTTAACACTCCTTTTAAATCCATTTTCATTCCGATGCTTGCCACCAATACATAAATAAAAATGGTACCTACTTTGCTTGCGCCAGCTCCCTCATAATTTTTGAGTGGAGTAAGCGATAAAATCATTCCCATGGCGGTTGCAATGGAAACCATCCAAAAGAATTTATCTCCAAAAGTGTTGAAAAAACTGGTCGTGTCGCGCACGGATTCATAATTTTCACGCAATGTATCTGCAAAAAAATGACTTCCCCAATGAGAGAGCCCAACCGATCCAAAAGCAATGGCAAGAATCACCATGAAATCTGTTAATGTGGGAGTTTTTGCAACACTTGCCGCAAAACCAGCCACTTTTTTTTGCAAAGCCTCAATGGCTGAATTGTCGGCTTTTAACCAACGATCAATTTTTTCTTTCTTGCTGATGCCAAAAAGCAATGCAGCCATCCACATATTGGCAACAACGATGTCCACGAGCACCATCGCACCGTATTTATCTTTGTCATATTGAAACACCTCCAACATTGCCGCTTGATTGGCGCCTCCACCAATCCAACTGCCTGCCAAGGTGGCCAAACCACGCCAAACCGCCTGAAAACTTTCGCCACCCACCGTTTCAGGCGAGAAAAACCCAACGATTAATATCGCAATGGGACCGCCGATAATGATGCCAATCGTTGCCGTAAAAAACATAATCAATGCTTTTGGTCCAAGTCGAAACATCGCTTTCATGTCCACACTTAAAGTCAATAAAACCAATGCGGCAGGCAAAAAATAGCGACTGGCTACGAAATATATTTTTGATGATTCTACGATATTTTCGCCTTCCTTGACTACTG
Organism: Flavobacterium sp.; assembly: GCA_040379105.1. Taxonomy (GTDB): domain Bacteria; phylum Bacteroidota; class Bacteroidia; order Flavobacteriales; family Flavobacteriaceae; genus Flavobacterium. Next base: position 397 of record JBEILV010000039.1, on the reverse strand, counting down.
TCCATTCGGGTGCAATGATTTTGAAAGTGCTCAAAATGGAGGGCAATAAATAACACATTAAAAGAGCAGGCACAAACTTGTAGAATTTGCTCCAAAATCCTTCTTTTTTTGAAGAAGTATAAAATACAAATCCCAGTAAAATCATGAGTATGCCAAATACAACGGTGTCGTCGGTAAAAAAAGGAATCGGTTTGATGGTTTCTTCCATGAGAATTAAAATTTCGTGCAAAATAGCTAAAATGATAGCAACATCAAAAATCTGAATTCATATCTAGATAAAAATGATTTTTAGTTTACTCAAACTAAATTTCAAATCTAGAACACCATTTTAGTAGCTATTCAGTTCTTCTTAGAGGATTGTGTTACTCTCATAAATGATCAAGCACAGAAAAAAATT
>JBEILV010000038.1:0-18590 GCA_040379105.1 Flavobacterium sp. | reverse complement strand
TAGCATCAAAAATATTAATTGAAAAACTAAAGAATTTTTTCAGGAGCTATCTCCCGCTTTCCACTACAATCTTTTGCATGAAATCCTTTTTTTCTATGGTTTGCCAAGAGCTTCCGTTGGTCGCTTTGGCAAACCAAGAAAAAAATAGAGTTTCATCGCAAAAGGATTTCCGCTTCAATCGGGGCTAAATCGTAAGCAAAAGAAACAAAGAAATCGTTTGGAAAAATCATTAAAAAACAAAAAGCTAAAGCAGCATTCAAAAAGATGAGATAAAATTGCTTTATTTTATAAAAATGATAGAACTGTGCTTTACTATTTTGCAAGATTTTTGAAAAAAGATTTTTGAAAATTTTAAAAATTGTATGAATATTTTAAACAAACAACAACAAATTTGTATTTAATGAAAAAACGTAAGCGATTCATAAAAACACTAATTACCTTGCTCATTTTGTGGTATTTCGGGCATTTAATTTACATCATCAACGACGGTTTGAAAGACGATAAACTGAAAGCTGACATCGCAGTAATTTTGGGAAATAAAGTAAATCCTGATGGAACACTCTCTGCGGGACTTGAAAAACGTATGGAATGCGGGCTTCAACTTTACAAAGAAGGAAGGGTAAAAAAAATAATCGTAAGTGGCGGACTTGGAAAAGAGGGTTTTTATGAGGGAGATAAAATGAAAGATTACCTAATCAAAAATAAAGTGCCAGCAAGTGCAATCATCGTTGACAATTTAGGAATTAATACGCTTGCCACCGTAAAAAATACCCTCCAACTGAAAGACAGTCTAAAATTTCGGAGCATAATTGTTGTTTCGCAATATTTTCATATCACGAGAACTAAAATGTTTTTCAAAAAATACCAATTCGAAAATGTAAGTGGTGCAAGTCCAAAATATTTTGAAATAAGAGATTTTTATTCACTATTCCGAGAATTTTTTGCGTATTACGTTGGTTATATGCAATCTACATAAAAGTAAAATGACCCTGTTCTAAAAAATTAAGATTAGCATCTCTCAATTCACAATCATTTCTAAATTTTTGTTTAATATTTTTTATTTATCGTTAAACAAATTCTATTTTTGGGGAAAATTAATTCAATGAAAAAGTTTGATACCATTTCCCTAAAAAACCTCGATAAAATCAGTCGATTGAACCTCGTGAACAGCTGCACTGGTTTTAAATCTGCCAATTTAATTGCAACCAAATCCACTTCTGGCGAAACGAACGTGGCCGTTTTTAGCAGCGTTACGCATTTAGGAAGCGATCCTGCCCTACTCGGTTTTATTGTCCGACCCACTTTTGTGCCGAGAGATACCTACAAAAACATCAAAGAAACGGGCTATTTTACCGTCAATCATATCACTGAAAATATGATTTTAGACGCACATCATACGTCGGCAAATTACGATTTTGGCGTTTCCGAATTTGATAAAACCAACCTTGAAATGGCTTTTCACGAAGGCATCGAAACACCGTTTGTGAGCGGAAGTCCTGTGCAATTGCTTTGCAAATACCTCAACGAATATCCGATCACAGAAAACAATACAATACACGTTATTGCCCAAATTGAAGCCATTTTTGTGGAAGAAAATCTATTGCAAACCGATCATTGGTTGCAATTAGATAAAGCGGGCGTTGTTTCCATCAATGGTTTGGACGGCTATTGTTTGCCAAAACTCATCAACCGTTTTGAATATGCCCGACCTGATCAAACCACAAAATCAATGCTTTAAAATGGCGCATAAAAAACTGTTCTTACCCGAAAAAATATGTGTCGTTTGCGGATTGCCGTTTTCTTGGCGAAAAAAATGGGAGAAAAACTGGGATGAAGTCAAATATTGTAGTGAAAAATGTAAAAAATCTAAAAACAAATCATGAAGCATCTCGTTTGGTTTCAAAATAATTTAAGGGTCGAAGACAACGAAGCTTTGTTTTTGGCAAGTCAGAAAAAAATGCCCGTCGTTGGCATCTATTGTTTGGATCCGAGATTGTTTGAAAATACAAAATACGGTTTCAAAAAAACAGAAAAATTCAGAGCGAAATTCTTGCTTGAAACCTTAACTGCATTGAAAAAATCACTAGCCGAAATCAATGTTCCTTTGTTTGTCTTTTTCGATTCAGCCACCCAAATTTTACCGACATTCATTGAAAAACATCAAATAACGACTGTTTTCGCTGAGGAAGTTTGGACTTTTGAAGAGAATGAAACGCTAAAAAGTGTGCAATCGAAAACAAAAGCGCAATGGAAACTGGTGTTTGACAATTTTTTATACCATCCGAAAGATATTCCATTCAAGGATTTGGCAACGTTTCCTGAAGTTTTTACGAATTTTAGAAAGAAAACCGAAACTGTAACTAAAGTGCGGTCATGTTTTCCAACTCCACTATTTCTAAAAGAAAATTTGATTGAAAACGACACAATCATTCCAAAACTAACAGACTTAGGTTTTGACGATTTTAAAACGCATCCAAACAGTGCATTTCCTTTTAAAGGCGGCACACAAGAAGGATTAAAAAGAATAGATCACTACTTTTTTGAAACGCAAAATTTATCGGTTTATAAAGAAACACGCAATGGTTTGATTGGCACTGATTACAGTTCAAAACTATCTGCTTGGTTGGCCAACGGAAGCTTGTCGAGCCGCATGATTTATGAAAAAGTAAAAGAATATGAAGACGTTATCGAACAAAATGAATCGACTTATTGGTTGATTTTTGAATTGATTTGGCGTGATTTTTTCAAATTTATAGCTTTAAAACACGGCGATAGAATTTTTCATGCCAATGGAATCCTCAATTTATCTTACGGAAAAAAGATCAGCGCAAAAGCCTTCGAACTTTGGATTTCTGGCAAAACCGAAGAACCATTTGTCAATGCCAACATGATTGAATTGGCAAAAACGGGATTTATGAGCAATCGAGGACGTCAGAATGTGGCGAGTTTTTGGGCGAAAAATTGGCAACAAGATTGGCGGATTGCCGCAGCTTATTTTGAAAGTTTGCTGATTGATTATGATGTGCACTCCAATTATGGCAATTGGTTGTATGTTGCCGGGGTTGGAAACGACCCTCGAGACCGTCAATTCAACGTGAAAAGACAAGCAACAATGTATGATCCGAATGGGGAATATCAAGATTTGTGGAATTGAGATTGAAAAATCGAAAAAATCGAAAAAATCGAAAAAATTTAAAAGATCTAAAAAACTGACCTAAACAAAATATATTGAAAACACTACGACTTATTCTCGGCGATCAATTGAATTTACAGCATTCATGGTATCAGAATGTGGATGAAAATGTCATTTACGTGATGGCTGAGATGCGCCAAGAGACGGATTATGTGAAACATCATATTCAAAAAATTGTGGCATTTTTCCTTTCGATGCGTCATTTTGCTACAACACTTTCGGAAATGGGACATCAAGTGATGTATTTCAAAATCAATGAAAGTCCGAGTTCTTTAGAAAGTTTAATTTCAGAACTCATTGAAAAACATCACATTCAAAAATTTGAATATCAAGCACCCGACGAATATCGATTGGACGAACAGCTGAAATCGATTTGCGGAAAATTATCAATTCCGTCAACGATGACAGACACGAAACATTTTTACACCACTAGAAATGAAGTGTCAGAATTTTTCGAAGGCAAGAAACAATTCGTCATGGAATTTTTCTATCGCTACATGCGAAAAAAACACGATGTTTTGATGGTGGGCGCACAACCGTTGGGCAATCAATGGAATTTTGACCACGACAATCGTGAGAAATACAAAGGCAATCCACCGATTCCGTTCTTGAATCCATTTCAAAAAGACATTGCTTCGATAGTTTCAGAAATTGACAAAGCAGGCGTTTCTTATTTTGGCACATTCAAAGACCAACAGTTTCATTGGCCCACAACAAGAACAGAAGCGTTTCAAATACTCGATTTCTTTTGCGAAAAATTGTTGCCTTATTTTGGCACTTATGAAGATACGGCTGTGAAAGACGAAAAGTTTTTGTTTCATTCCCGACTTTCATTTGCCATGAACAGTAAGATTTTGAGTCCGAAAGAAGTTGTAGATCACGTTGTGCAATATTATTTGGACAATTCAGCGTCAATTACAATTTCGCAAGTAGAAGGATTTGTGCGTCAAATTATTGGCTGGCGCGAATATGTTCGTGGCATTTACTGGAAAGAAATGCCTGATTATCAAAACCTCAACACATTAGAAAACAAAAATCCTTTACCAGCATTTTACTGGACTGGACAAACCAAAATGCGCTGCTTGCAACAATCGATCAGCCAAAGTTTGACCGATGCTTATGCACATCATATCCAACGATTGATGATTTTAGGCAATTTTGCTTTGCTTACTCAAACCCATCCTGATGAAGTTGATGCTTGGTATTTGGGCGTTTACATCGATGCGATTGAATGGGTTGAATTGCCGAACACACGTGGCATGAGCCAATTTGCAGATGGCGGCATCATGGCAACCAAGCCTTACGTTTCGTCGGGAGCATATATTGATAAAATGACCAATTATTGTGGCAGTTGTCATTATAAAGTAAAAGAAAAAACGGGCGATAAAGCCTGTCCATTCAATAGTTTGTATTGGAATTTCTTAGATGAAAAAAGAAGCTATTTCGAAAAAAATCAACGCATGAGCATGATGCTACGACTTTTAGATAAAATGAAGCCCGAAGATTTGGCAAAACTGAAAGAAAAGGCGCATCATGTGATTGAAAATCCAGAACTTTATTAGATTTTAAAAAGATTTGACAACTTTTGGAAAGTTGTCAAATCTACAAATCAATGTTTTTTTGATTGTCAAGAAAAATCGATGTGCAAAACAGAAATCATTATTTTTTTTAATTAAACTTTTAAATATCAATCCCTTTTGGTTTTGGAAAGTCTTTTCCAAGATCAAAATACAACATTCTCACTTTTGAACGCCAGCTAATTCTTGCTTCATTCCATGTTTTAGCCCCTTCTATGATTCTGATTTTGTCATGGGTATGGGTTGAGAATTTTGAAGTGGTTTTCATTTCATCGAATGCAATTAATAATCCCAAATGCTCTAAAACAGATTGATTATTATCTAAATCAAAAATTGTTTTGTGTTCCTCTTTATTAAATGTTGTTACTTTATTTTTCAAGCTTTCGAAAAGCACACCTAATTTTATTTCATCAGTAATGAAATCTAAATCATAAACATCCTTTTTAGTTGACCGATTAGATAAACTAACCAATTTAAACAAACCAATATCAATTAAACTGAACAACCTAATTTCATTCACATTTTCAATCTTAAAAAGATGTTTCATATTTTGTAAAACATCAACTTTCACGGTTGTTGAATCTTCTAAATCTATGAAAAAACGCAAAAATGAATATTGATCATTAATATCGCAAGGATAGTCAAAATTTCTTGCATTACTTCCAAAATGTGATTTCACGCCACATATAATTTCTTGATAACCATCGAAGCCAATCAAATCGGAACAAAGCAAATCAATGTCATCAGAAACCCTGTGATTGTATCGCAGTGCTAAATTTGTTCCACCAGCCAATCCAAACGTTTTGAAAGAAGGCAAATTTTGTAATTGTATAATTGTTCTGACAATGGATGGATTTACGGACTTCATTTTTGAAGTGAAAAACGAAAAAAAGGTGCTACGTTGTATCTTTTAGCAACACTCAAACATACATTATTACTGATGTTTTCTTTTGTGCATTTTAAGTATTCTAAAATTACTTTTGGCGAATATAATTGTTCTAATCGTTCAATATCATTTTCAAAAGTTTCAGCGGTAGTTGCATACATTGCCCTTGGAATAATAATTGCTTTATCATCTTCGAGATTTAAGGCTTCTATATCCAAATCCCAAAAGAGATGTTTGGGTAAAATTGCTACTGTATTGGCTTTTTGTTTCATTATCTTGAAATTAGACTTCTTAGATTATAAAATAACCGTTTGATTTTCATTGTTAAACATTACAAAAATAAGATTTTTATTCATTCACTTGTGCTTACGCACTATTTATGGCTAATCCATGCCACTATTGAACAACTAATCGACTCAATATGAATTTAATAATTCCTGTATTGTTGTGTGATCTCGAAAACATGGGCTAAAATTTTGGCTTCTTCTTCTGTAAATTCAACGTGTCGGCGTGCCATCACGATTTTAGCGGTGGCAAATGCCTTTTCGGTCAAATAAGTTGTAAATCCACCTGCTCCACCCCAACTAAAACTCGGTACAAAATTTCTTGGAAATCCGCTTCCGAAAATATTGGCACTTACGCCCACAACGGTTCCTGTGTTGAACATCGTGTTGATGCCACATTTGCTGTGATCGCCCATCATCAAACCACAAAATTGTAGTCCGGTTTGTGTGAATCTATTCTTTTCATAATTCCATAATTTGACGGGTTCATAGTTATTTTTCAAATTAGAATTATTGCTGTCGGCACCGATGTTGCACCATTCGCCAATCACGGAATTGCCTAAAAATCCGTCGTGCCCTTTGTTAGAATACGCAAATAGAACTGAATTATTGATTTCGCCACCTACTCTGCAATGAGGACCAACGGTGGTTGCACCATAAATTTTTGTAGCCAATTTCACTTGTGCTTCCTCGCACAAAGCAAATGGACCTCGAATGACTGAACCCTCCATGATTTCGGCATTTTTGCCAATATAAATGGGACCAGTTGACGCATTGAGCGTTACAAATTCCAATTTTGCACCTTCTTCTATAAAAATTTGTTCGGATGCAATTGTATTAACGCTTTTTGGAATGGGTTGAGAAATTCGACCCGCAGTGAGCAATTCAAAATCTTCACGAATGGCGGCATCATTTTTTGAAAAAATATCCCAAGGGTTTTGGATACAAATGCAAGCCTCGTCGAAGTCTATAATTTCGTAAGTTTCAAAGTCAACTTCTTCTTGCGTGTCCACAGCATAAAAAGCAATGACTTCATCTTCTTTGAAAATGGCCTGATTGGGTTCTAAACTTAAAACCATTTCCGACAAAATATCATTTGGCAAAAACGAAGCATTGATCAAGACATTGTCAGGCATTTCAACCATTGGATACTTTTCAGCAAGATATTCTTGCGTGATTGTGGTTGTGGTTGAACCTAAATATTTTTCCCATTTTTCGCGAATGGTCAAAATGCCAACACGAATATCGGCTACTGGTCTCGTAAAAGTGAAAGGCAACAAAGCATTTCTTGCAGGTCCGTCGAATAGTATATAATTCATGAATTAGTTAATTTTGAAAATAGGTTTTGAAAATCTGGGCTAAAAGTAACAAAAAAGCCTCTAAAAAAGAGGCTTTGTATAGAAAGTTCGGGTTAATCTTTGATGAGCTTTTGGCTGTATTTTTTTCCGTTGACATCTTCGAGTTGCAATAGATAGGTGCCCTTTTGCAAACTTTGCAGCGCAAACTGATTGTTGGTGTTTTGATTGATGTACACCATTTTTCCGTTCATATCGAAAATTCTAACATTCACAAAAGAAATATTGCTTGTGATGGTCACTAGGTCTTTTACAGGATTTGGATAGATATTAAAATCTTGATTTTTAACTACATCATTGCTCAACGTTGCCCCTTCAATCACAAACAAAGGCTGATTGATGGTAGGTTCTTCAATGGTTTCTACTAAGCCAGAAGGCCATTTTATAACAATACTATCGATCACGGTTGCTGATCCAATCCCGAAATGTGGGTTCAACGAACTCATGAAACGGAAACCATCTCCACTTCGCACATCTCTGATTTGCTTTCCGAAATCGCCATAGATTTCGATGCGTGCACCAATGCCATTTCGGTTGCTTTCCACTCCTTGCAAATGAATTTTAATCCAATTATTATCGTTTCCATTGTTGATTTTCATTGTATTGCCATTTAAGACATCCCAAAAACCATCATTATTCAAATCGCCGAGAGCACCTGCTGCTGCGTTTGTTGGAAAAACAGTAAAAGTCATATCGCCATCATTAAATAAAATGGTGCTGCTTTCGCCACAAAAAACATCAATAAATCCATCATTATTGAAATCTTGTGCTACATATTCGATACCCATGCCCAAGAAACTTTCTAATCCTGTGCCAGAAGTGATGTCCGTAAAAGTGCCATCGCCATTGTTGCGCATCAATTTGTGCATTCCATCAGAATTAGAACTTGCGCCCACCAAAACATCCATATCGCCATCGTTATCAAAATCGCCCCATGCTGAAGACCATGTTTGGATAGGGTCTTGCAAACCTGAACTTGCACTCACATCTGTAAAAATTCCGTCGCCATCATTTCTGTGCATTTCGTTTACGTTGGCACCATTGACACTGCCGCCTCTGCATTTGGCAATAAACAAATCTTGATCGCCATCATTATCATAATCTACCCAAATCGAACCATAATTACCGCCTGTTGGATAATCGCCTATGCCGCCTTGATTGAAACTTAAATTTCCTTCGCCATCATTCATAAAAAACACATTGGGTGCCACATCATGACACACAAAAGCATCTAAATTTCCATCGTTATTCAAATCTACAAAATTAGAGCGTTGTGAAAAAACATAACTAGGATTGATGAACGGTTCGAACGCAGTGCCATTGTTAATAGATTTCATAAATGCCACTCCATTTCCACCACCATAAAGCAAATCTGTAAAACCATCTGCATTATAATCAGCGGCAGCTAAACTCCAGGATGGTAAAAAACCATTGTTGACGTTGGGCACGGTAAAGTTTTGGGTTGTAAAATCATTATTGCCATCACTAAAATGAATTTGAATGTTGCCATTTGAAATAGACACAATGTCGTCGGCAAAATCGCCATTCATATCGACAACGCCCAATTTATATTGTCCGTTCAAAGTTCTACTGACATTTGTAAAGCCGATTAATGGTTGTGGCGGTGCTACATACTCGTCTTCAATCAATTGAAAATCAACATTATTGGCATCATTTCCCCATTGATTATCAAAAGCAATGTAATAAGTAATATTCGGTTGAACTAAAAATGAATCGACCGCTAAATAAGCATCGCCATCGTCGTCATCGCCAGCATAGCACACTAAACTTCCGCACGCCCCTGTATAAACCTGAAAACGAGGATCTCTGCCTTGATTTTGTGGTAAATCAGTGGTTACCGTGAGCATGTATGCAGTCGAAGTGGTGTATTTGTACCACAAGGCATTGTCGGCCACTTCAGCACCCGCGCAAACCAATGTAGCTTGAGCGCCATTGATGATTCCGTAAGTGTAATTTCCAGCGGTAATCGTGAGCGCATTTTCACAGCTGCTTTGTGCAATGAGAGCATTTTGAAAAATGCCTATCAGTAAAATTAAAAATGTAATTTTTTTCATAAAAAGGTTTCATTTTTGGTTAGGGTTAGTTACAAGTATTATTTAAGCTATTAATGTAATCTTCAAGCAATTGAACACCTTCTTGATGAATGATGCTTCTTCCAAGCAAAGGCATTCTGTTGGATTCATCAGTAGAATTAATTCGAAAATACATCATCGATCTTTGACGATTTCGTGGCGTGATGATGTTGGTCAAATTTGAATTTATGAATTGATCGGGCGGAACACAAATGCCAAGATTATCATTGGCACCTGTTTCTGAAAAAGCCAAACGAATGGGTCGATAGTCGCAATGAGAATCGGTTTGATGGCAATGCGCACAATTGATGTCTAAATACGATCTTAATCGTAAATCTATGGGTTGAGTTGCGTCTTTGTAATTAACCGCTGACGCTGAAATTGAGGGAGTTGGCGTACTTGGATCGAGATAGCCTTTTTGTTTAAAATATTCCAATTGATTTTGAGCACCCGAGGTATAATTGTAATTAAAATTGAGGTTTTGCGGTTTCAATCCGATAGGAACTGGTGCATCATTGGATTTATGACAAATCAAACATTCTGTTTCTGAGGGAATTCTATAATTAATTGGAATGATTTCGCCGGAGGGTTTCTGCCATTCGATGGGTTTGAAATCGCCATCCATTTTTAAGGTTGCCTCATCTTGTGCTTCGTTCCAAACGTATTCAGCAAAAATCCACCCCGATTGTTTTCTGATCATCAAGCGGGTTTCCATGATTTTAGTGTCGTTATTGGGCTGTAAATTATTGTAATAAAAACTCTTAATGAGCACTGTTCCGACAGGAAATTCCAATATTTTTTGACCGCTGTTGTAGGTTGCCGTCGTGTTTTTTGGCATCCATAAAAATCTTTTTTTGAGGGCGTAATCCGTAAATAATTCACTTACGGGCAAATAAGGTTCAACATCTAAAGAAGGAGACATTTCTTTCATTTCGCCTTCAAAAAAATGATAGTCAGATAGTTTTGGATAAGGCACTTGCGATAAATCTACTGTCACTGGCGAAACAGGATCGGGTGTCGGTTGGTATTCGTCATCGGAATTGCAACTGATGAAAAAAACGAAAAACACGAATGCATAAATGTTCGAAATAACACAAGAAGTTCTCATATTGTTAAAAAATTATCCAAATATATTGAAATGATTGTAATAATAAACTTCTTTTGATGATTTTTATGTATTTCATCGATTTTCCAAAAATGTTTTTTTAGAATTCGTTGAAACTTTTTTTTTATTCGACTTTGCTTTTTAAAAATTCAACTTTAAAAAATAGCATTCTTCACTTTTCGTTTTATGGACGCTTTGATGTCTTTCGGATACGACCGTTCTCCCATGAAAATATCGGTCATCGTTTCAGATAATTGTTGTCCGAATCCTTTCAAAAGAAGGTTTCTAAGGTTTCTATTTTCATAGAAAATTTTTGCTAAAGTGACACCTGTTTGCAATTCGGGAACTAATTTTTCATTCAATTTCTCATGGTATAAAATTGATGCTTTTTCTATATTCATTTCACTGGCAGCAATCGCTTCTGCTACCAAAACACCGCTCAAAATAGCATTTGAAATACCTTCGGCCGTGACTGGATCAGCAAAACCAGCAGCATCGCCAATCAAAAAAACATTTCCTTTTACAAAACCATCGGTTCGTGGCGATATTGGAATGATAAAACCGTGCGCTTGTTCTTCCAAAACCGCATGAATTCCAATGGTTTTTAAATAATCTTGGTAATAAGCTTTAAGGTTTATTTTTTCATTGTTTTTCATAAAACAACCCACACCCACCGACAAATGATTTTTCTTTGGAAAACTCCATCCATAGCCATAAGGAACGGCATCGATGTCAAAACGAGCGGAAGTAGAAAGTCGTTCAAAATCAGCTTCTGACACCTTTATTTCATATTCCAAAGCGGGACACATCATGCGGGTTTCGGTCCAACCTGCCATTTTTGCTACGGGACTTAAAGCACCATCGGCAGCAATGACAAAACGTGCTTCTACCACTCCTTGGCTCGTCATAATCTGAGCATAATCGCCCATCGAAATGCTTTCAACTTTATGGTTTTGCAACAAAGTAACACCCAATTTTTCAGCTTCTTGCACGATTAAATGATCAAAAGAATCGCGCATAATCATGCTGATGATCGGCTCTTTTCTTTCCGTTTTAAAATGTAATTTCTTGGTATCAAAAAGAATATCAACAGAACAAAATTCGCGTTCAACCACCGAACTGATGTCAAAAGACATTGCTTTTCTGCCTCTAAAAACAAAACCCCCACCACAAGTTTTGTAGCGTGGCAAAACTTCTTTTTCAATAATCACTGTTTTTAGTCCTTTTTGTGCGAGATGAAAAGCAGCACTAGCGCCCGAAGGTCCGCTTCCGATGACAGCTACGTCAAATTTTTCCATGAAATTGATCTATTTTAAAAAACAAATGTAGTTTATTGCACTATAAATTTACCTTTCTGGGCATCAAAAAAAATATCCGAATTGTTAAACAACTGATTAAAAACACCTTGTTCGATCAAAACGCAAGGAGCATTTTGAAAAGTTTGTTCGGGCAACATCACAATCATTTCATCGGAAAGTTGAATCGCCAAATCTATATCGTGAGTGGAATAAAGCAGCGTTTTTTTGGTTTCGACACTTAATTTTTTCAATAATTTAAGCAACGACACTTTATGTAGCAAATCCAAGTGTGTGGTGGGTTCATCCAAAACAATAAAAGGCGTGTCTTGTACTAAAGCGCGAGCAATCAACACGCTTTGCAATTGACCATCGCTGATTTCGTAGTGTTTTTTTTGCAACAAATCCGTCACTTCGGTCATTTCAATGGCATGTTGAATGGCTTTTTTGTCAACTTCCGACAAGCTTCCCAACCAATTGGTATAAGGTTGTCTGCCGAGTGCAATTAGTTCATAAACAGACAAATTACTCGGTGGCAATTGTGTGGTTAAAACGACACTGACTTGTTTTGCTAATTCGGAAACATGAAAAGATTGCAAGTTTTTTTGTTGTAAAAATATTTGTCCTTCAAGCGGAGGTTGCATTTGCGTCAATGTGCGAAGCAATGTTGATTTTCCTATGCCATTCGAACCGACCAAAGCAATGATTTGACCCTCTTTTAAATCCAACGAAATATGTTTAGCCACCACTTGATTTGGATAGCCAATGGATAGATTTTCAGTTTTTAGAAAGGTAGATTTCTTTTGCATTAAACCAGAATTTTATTTTTTTTGAAAAGCAGCCAAATCACAACGGGCGCACCCACAAAAGATGTAACCGTATTGATAGGCAAAGTCAAATCGCTGCCTGGAATTTGCGAAATCAAATCGCAGAGCAACATTAAAATAGCACCGATAAGAAGCGTTGCCCAAAACAATATAAAATGATTGCTGGTTTTGAAAATTAGTTTTGCCAAATGCGGTACTGCCAAACCTATAAAAGCAATCGGACCGACAAACGCCGTGATGCCACCCGCCAAAATACTTGTAGCAAAAATGATGATCCACCGCACTTTTTTGAAATGAATGCCCAAACTTTTTGCGTAAGCTTCTCCGAGTAACAAAGCGTCGAGCGGTTTGACTACCAAAAGCGTTAAAACAATGCCAATCAAACAACAAAATAAGAGTAAAAAAAGCGCTATGCCATTCAAATTAGACAAACTGCCCATGGCCCAAAAAGTGAACCTTTGTAAGGCTTCGGCACTGCTAAAATAAGCCAAAACACCTACAAAAGCACTGGTAAAACTTCCAAACATGAGGCCAACGATAAGCACAGAAGTTGTGTTTTTTAACTTTTGCGACACAAATACAATGGCCAGAAAAACAACAAAACTGCCAGCCGATGATGCCAAAACAAGACTTACTTCCGATTGAAAAAAAGCGGGTAAAAATCCTGCGCCCATGAGCAACAACGCTACGCCCAAACTCGCACCAGCATTGAGTCCCAAAACATAAGGTCCTGCCAATGGATTGCGAAACAAAGTTTGCATTAGTAAACCCGCAATAGACAAACCCATGCCAACAAACAAAGCGGTAACGGCTTTTGGCAGACGAAATTCCCACAAAATAATTTCCCAAGATTTTTTGATGGGTGTGCCCAAAAAAGAGTCAAAAATGGCATGAAATGGAATCGAAACTGAGCCAAAACTAATATTTAACAAGAAAACAACCGCCAACAAAAGGCTTAGAAATAGAAATAAAGAAAAATGTTGACTGGGTTGATTCAAAACTTAAAATTTAGGCACAAAGATAAGTTTTCAAAACTAAGATAGAAATTAGAATGGTTGAATTGTGCATTGATGGATTTCATTCAATAGATGCCGCGTTCATTAGGACAAAAAACATCAAATAAAATTGAATTTAGAACGCTTCATTTTTTCTTTTTGTAGGGGACGATTTTCAATCATCATCGTACTGTTTAAGATTTTTGCGGTTGGTGTTTCATTTTTTTTATACCCGCAAGTAGTTTTGAGCGGAAAACGTGTTCCGCAACATTTTGTTAGGATTCCAAAGAAAATTAAATTCAAGCATAAAATTGCTTACGAATCAAGCGATAATGATAAGGAATTTAAATTCTTGTAAAAAAACCTGCATCATCAAGGCGATAAGGGATGAACTGCTGACTTTGCCCATTTAACAACGTTGTGAAACTCGACACATACAAAACAAAAAAATGAATAAATATTAACTATTGGTCGTGATTTTTTTATTGCTTTCGGTGTAGGTTACAAATGTTTTAGCAATTCGGTCATGCAATGATCTACGGGTTTTTGTTTGGTCAGTTAATAAAACAACAATTTCAATAATTAAAATTATAAATATCAAATTATTGATCCAACCTACCATGGATATTCTATTGACAAAGCTTGCGCAAAATCGATTAATTCCGTTGATTTCGTTAGGTTTGGATTGTTCAACGCTAGATAATAAATTGGAATAAATAAAATTGTTGGGAGCACAAGAATAAAACTTCGTAAGAATGATTGTTTAAAGTCAATTTGATTTAAGTTCCAGTCTGAAACCTTTAATTTAAAAATCATTTTTCCAAAGGTTGCCCCATATTTATGCTCCATAAAAGGTTTGTATAAAATGGCAATAGTAGCGGAAGAGAGATACATTAAAAAGCTTTTAAAATTAGAAATATTAATGGCGTTTATGATTATCGAAAACGCTCCGATCATGATACCGTCAGCAATGTAAGCTCCTGCTCGACTCCAGAATGTAGCAAATTCGATTTTTTCCTGTATTAGAATATCCTTGTTTATAATTTCTGTCATATTTTATTTCAATTTGTTATCAAAATCAATGTACCAATAAAAATAGGCATAAGTTGAAAAAAAAAACTTACAAGCACCTCAAACAAAAGTATCAAAAAAAGTGGTTAAAAACGATGTGTTTTAAATGCGTAAAAATGCAACCTATTCAAAAGAATTGTTCGCAATCAGCAACAAAATTGCAGTTTATTCGACCGTTCGCTTTAGTTAGGGCATTGTAACGGCTTAGGAAACTGTGATAAATTCCGATAAGAACCATAGAAAATCATGAATAAATCCTAGCGGTTGGCATTAACATTTTTATTTGGTTTCTGTTTCTATTAATTTTTGCTTTTTCCAAGTTTCGACTTTCATCAATGTTCCGTCTTCATTGTAGAAGTATTGTTTTTTTATTGGATAATCATTTTTAAAAAATCCTTCATATTTGATATTTCCGTTTTCAAAGTATTCTCTATAAAGTTTGTTTTTACTTCCATTTAAAGTGTGCATTTCCACCTTTAAAAAGCCATTTGAATAATATTCTCTATAATCCTCAATCAATGTGTCGTCATTTTCATAAACAATATTCTCGCTTTTTAAATCTCCATTTTCATCGAATTGTAGAGTATGAACTTTTTTAAAACCTTCAGTTTTTCCATTTTCATATTTATAATTTGAAGATTCTGCTAAAATTCCATTTTCATTAAATTTTTGAGAATGCATTAGCTTGCCTTCATTGTAAAATTCAATAGTTTCAAGTTTTCCCTCAGTATTATATGAGTAAAAATTTCCTTGTTGAATATCACAATGATAATTAGCAGTATAGCTTAAAATACCATTTTCGTAAAATTTTTTCCAAATTCCATGACGCTTTCCACTTTTGATTGTATCATTATTTTTTCCGACACCACAACCAGCTATAAAAATCTCTTTTTGATTCGTTTTATATTCGCAGTTTTTATAAAAACCCTCAGTTTTTATGTTTCCATTTTCGTGATATTCCTTATAAATGCCATCTAAAGTATTGTCTTTTATAAATCCTTCAATTTTTGTAATTCCATTTTCATATTTGACAATATATTTTTCTTGCGAATAGTTTTTCGCAAAATACAAAAGGAATACGAATATCCATAATGTAGAGAAGTTCACTTTCAATTCCGTGTTTTTAATATTCTAACTAAAATCAATTTACCAATAAAAAACAACATAAGTTTTTAAAAAAAAACTTACAAGCCTGTCAAACAAAAGTATCAAAATAGAGTTTAAAAAAGATGTATTTGAAATACTTAAAAATACAACCTATTCAAAGAATTGTTCGCAATCAGCTAAAAAATTGCAGTTTACTCGACCGTTCGCTTTAGTTAGGGCATTGTAACGACTAAGGAAACTACGATAAATTCCGTTAAGAACCATAGAAAATCATGAATAAATCCTAGTTTTTGATCGCCGTTTTTTATTTTACTCTTTGTCTGATTTCTGCTAAAGTTTGGTCAATCAATAGTTGTCCGTCTCTGAAAATTTCCTTTAGTTCGCCTGTTCGTTCTTGTTCCCAAGTAGCTTGATCTATGAGTTGGTAAGTGCCATTTTGTAATTCAATTTTCATCAAACCTTTTGCTGATTTTTTGGTTCCATCGTCTGTAATTGGGTCTTTGAAAATTTCTCTACCTTGCCCGTTCACTTCGCCATAAGTCGCTTTCATGGCAAAACCAAATGTATCTCTTGTGTTGTATTGATAGGTAAATGAGCCAATTCCTAAAACTACGTTGGTTGAAGCAAATCCTTTGTTTTTGAGCCTTTCACAAATTTGTATGGCTCTTGCGAGGTTGATACTGTCGCCATAAATTGCGCCAATATGTGGGTCTAATTCTTTGAATCCTTTGCTGTTAGTCGTACCTCCAAAAGTTTCCCAAAGCAATTCAATAACGCCTTTTCTTTCGTTGTCGTTTTTGCCATTTGGATTGCCACAAATAATGTCCACCGGATCGCCACTATCAGGTCTTATCACTACTTTTCCTTCTCTATTTAAAACTTCATTTTTTAGTTTAGGTAAATAGTCGGTTAGCACTTTCCATAAATCCCAAGTGTCTGAAACGATGGAAACAATGCCTTTTGGATATACTTCGCAAATTAAGCGTCTAAACGTCCCAATTTCATCTTCGATTGTTCCCATACACATCACACTATGTTCGGTTGCAGAAACCGAGCCGCCAATTAATTCTTTGTCCGAATCGGCGTTGTAATAACTTTCTAATAATGAGATGGCTGGAACGGTATCTGTTCCGCTAAAACTCAAAAGGTGTCCACATGCTGAAATCAAACTTGCTTCGATTCCTGCCATGCCACGCATCGAAAAATCGTGTCCTTGCCAATCCACAAATTCAGGAATGGTGGAAGTTTCAAGAGCAAATTGATCCAAAATTTTTCTGTACTGTTTTGCAATGGTAGCTGAAGTGCAAGGCATCCAAACTACGGCAGAAACCAGCGTTTCAAAATAGTTGGTTAGCCAAAAAAACTCAGGCAAGGTGTTATACATCGTAAACATGGGCACTCTCATGGGTACACTTGCGCCTTCAGGTAATGCTTTTATGACCATCGGAATATAACCTAAGTCGTGCAAATCTTCTATGTGTTTTGTGCCTACTTGGTTCTCGCCCAAATAATTATTGATTCTTCTGCTGTATTCTGCTACTACTTTTTCTTTGGGTTGAGAGAAAAAATACGTTTCAAAATCTTCCAGAATATACTTTTTGATAAAATATTGAAGTCCGAAAAAAACCACTTCATCCACGCCCTCAATTCTGCTTTTTCGAGGTGTCCAGTTTGAGTAAACCAATGTTGTTCCGTCTGGATATTGTCTTCTGTGGTCAACTTTGTAACCGTCTGTTAATAATAAAGGGTTCATCTATAATGTTTTAAAATGTTATTATATAAGTTAAAGTTCTCTTGGTCAAAGCAAACAAAAATTATTTTTTCAATTTTCTCTTTCGATTCAAAATTCAAAATTGCGTTCGTTGCAATTTGTGCTGCTTTCTCTTTGGGAAAATGATAAATACCGGTGCTAATATTAGGGAATGCAATCGTTTTTATATTGTTTTCAATTGCTAATTCTAAACAAGATTGATAACAGTTAGCTAGTAATTTAGCTTTTTCCACTTTATCTCCATTCCAGACTGGTCCGACTGTATGAATGACAAACTTAGAAGGCAAATTTCCAGCACTTGTGATGACAGCTTTTCCTACATCGCAACCACCTTGCTTATTTCTTATTTTAATACATTCTTCCAATATTTCACTTCCTCCTTTTCTATGAATGGCTCCATCCACTCCACCACCACCCAATAAAGAAGTGTTTGCAGCATTTACGATTGCATCGACAGCAATTTCAGTAATATCTGCTTTTAATAATTCAATTTTCATTTTTTATTATTTGTACTAAATTTTTTAATTCGTCGAATACTTGCTTTAAACCAGCTCTGTCGTCTAAATAGGCATTTGCATATATTTTTCTACTTGTTGATTTGTGAAATGGTGGATTTTCGTTAAAAGAATCGAATGGAATGCTATTTTCATTTAAGTAGCCTTTCACAAAAGTTTCATCTTCTTGACCTGTCCAACAAATTAAATAGCAATTTATAGATTTTAATTCTTGTAAAAGTTTGATAACATCACAATAAACTCTACCTTTTTTATGAAAATCATAAACGGTGTCGTCAAAATCAAAAGCAACAACCAAAGTTCCGTGTTTATGGTATTCCTCTAATAATCGTTGAGAAGAATTTTCGGGATTAAGATAAAAGTCCATTGCTTAAGGCTATTTGAGTTACGCAATCACTTTCCATATTTTTGAATGAATCTGTTGTGAAAATTCTGTAACTATTCAGCTTGCAATTTAGCGATAGTTTTAAAAGCAAACAAGATGTTTTGCCCATTTTTGATGCAGGTGTCTGTCAC
>JBEILV010000037.1:0-18708 GCA_040379105.1 Flavobacterium sp. | reverse complement strand
CAAAAACAAAAAGAAATATTTTACACATCCCTATACCATCTTTTACTACAACCATCTAACATTGCTGATATTGACGGAAAATATCGCGGTGCAGACGACAAAACTAACATCGCACCAAATAAAGCATACTACTCAACGCTTTCCATTTGGGATATTTATCGTGGTGCGTTTCCATTATTGCAAATTATTGCACCCGAAAAAATAGACGGAATTGTCAATTCAATGCTATTACATCACAAAGCAGCTGGGTTTTTGCCTATTTGGACTGCTTGGGGACAAGACAACTTTTGCATGATTGGAAACCATGCTATTCCGATGATTTTATCGGCGCACAACAATGGTTTTGATGGATTTGATAAAAAAGAAGCACTAAAAGCCATGATTGAAACCTCCACAAAAAGTCATATAAATTCTGATTGGGAACTGTATAATCAATATGGATATTATCCTTTTGATCGATTAGACAACGAAGCGGTTTCAAGAACCTTAGAAAGTGGCTATGACGATTGGTGCGTGGCGCAAATGGCCGAAAATTTAAACGACCAAATCAATCGAGACGAATTTCAAAAAAGAGCCCATTATTACAAGAACCTTTTTGATAGTGAAACGAAATTATTTAGAGGAAAAGACAGTCATGGCAATTGGAGAACGCCTTTCGATCCATTCACGGCAACTTCGCCAATGAACAATCCCGGCGATTATACCGAAGCCAATGCCTGGCAATATTTTTGGACACCAGCACAATATGACATCCATGGAATAAAAAATCTATTGGGCGGAAAATTGGCATTCACGGAAAAACTCAATGATTTCTTTACGATTGAAAGTCTGAATCCAGATAAATTTCTAGGTCAGGAAGCAATGATTGGTCAATATGCGCACGGAAACGAACCCAGTCATCATATTGTTTATCTGTATGCCTTTTCAGAAACGCCAAAAGTGGGTCAGAAATACATTCATAAAATCATCCACGAATTTCACAACAATACACCAGACGGCATGATTGGAAACGACGATTGCGGTCAAATGTCGGCTTGGTATATTTTATCAACACTAGGATTTTATCCTGTAAATCCTGCCAATGGCGAATTTGTTTTGGGCGCACCGCAAGTAAAAAAAGCAATTTTGCATTTGAAGAACAACAAAACTTTTACGATGGAAGCCAGTAATTTTTCAACAGAAAATATTTTCCAAGAAAGCCCTCAACTGAATAATTCTTTACTTATAAATCCAATGATCACGTATCATGACCTAATGAATGGTGGTTCGCTTCATTTCCAAATGACAAACAAATGAGAAACATTTATCTAACTTTAGTAATTCTTGCCTCTTACACTATGAATTCGCAAGAGCAAATTTCGAATAAAGTCGAAGAAAAATACCAAATCTTACCTTTTGGAAGCATTAAACCGTCGGGTTGGATCAAACAACAAATGCAAAAAGATGTAGATGGCTTTGTGGGCAATTTGGATGTGATAGTTCCTGAATTAATCAATGATCCCATTTATGGAAAAGGACGATTACACAAAAATAGCGAAGTGAAAGATCTCGGAAACAACAAGGAGGGCGATGCCGAGGGAAGTGAACAGTACAAATGGTGGAACAGTGAAACCCAATCCAATTGGTGGGATGGTTACATCAGAAACGTCATATTATTGAACGACCAGTCGGGACTTCAAAAAGTAAAAAAATACATCGACGATGTTTTGAAAACACAAGATAAAGATGGATATATTGGCATTTACGACCAAGAATTGCGCTATAATTTTAATTCAGAAAATGGCGAATTGTGGGCAAAAGCAACGATGTACCGAGGCTTACTAGCCTATTATGAATATTCGCAAGATCAGAAATTGTGGACAGCCATTGTGAAAGCAGTTGACAATGTCATGACTAACTATCCCATCGGAAAATCCAGTCCTTTTTCGTCTGGCACAGCCTTCAATGGGGGAGTTTCTCACGGATTGACTTTTACAGATGTTTTGGATAAAATGTATCAAATCACAAACGACACAAAATATACCGATTATGCACTTTTTCTTTATGAAGATTTCAGCAAAACCTATCAATCAGAAAAAGATGTACAATTGAACAACATTTTAAATCCAGATTACAAATTGCAATCTCACGGCGTTCATACGTATGAACATTTGCGACCGCTTGTTGTTGCAGCTTATGCTTCTCAAAACATCGCATTGCAAAAAGCGCTGCGCATTTATATTCAACGCATAGAAAAAACAACAACATTAACGGGCGGTGCCATTGGAGACGAATGGATTGCAGAAAGAAATGCAGACGCAACTCATACAGGATATGAATATTGTTCGTTGCATGAATTGTTGGACAGTTATACTGTTCTGTTACAAAAACAAGGAAATCCAAAAACGGCCGAAACCATCGAAACTATTTTTTACAATGCGGCGCAAGGGTCACGAAACCCAAAACATTCTTGTATTGCTTATCTCAAAACAGACAATTCTTACGAAATGGAAGGCACAAAAAATGGCGAAATTGAAGCTGATCGAAAACAAACCAGATATAAATATTCGTCGGCGCATCAAGATGTTGCTGTTTGTTGCAATCCAAATGCCGGACGAATTACGGCTTATTTTATAGAAAAAGCATGGTTGAAAGAAAGCGACAACATTTTGGCCAATGTGCTTTTGATGCCCAATATTGTTGAAACACCCATTCAAAACCAAAAAATAAAAATTGAAACCATTACCGAATATCCGTATCAAAACAAATTCGTTTTCAAAATTTCAAATCCAAAGCAAGTTTCATTCGTTTTAAAAATTAGAAAACCCTCTTGGTCAATGGATATTATTACTAAAGAAAAATATACCATTGAAAATGACTTCTTAGTTTTCAACAGACCGTTTGCGAAAGAAGACAGAATTGAAATAGAATTCAAAGCCAAAGTTCAAATAAAAGAAGACTTGAACAACGAAAAATATTTCAGCTACGGAGCTTTATTCTATGCAAAACCCATAGCAGCAATTGAGCAAAGAGGCAAATCTTATTTTTCAAAATTTAATGATTTTACCTACCAACCAACTGGCAACCAACGCTATCAATTTGTGGAAGAACACCAAGCCAAATTCAAAGACGGTCAAATCACAATCAAAGCAAAAAATAAAACAACCCATGAAATAGAAATCATTACCCTGATTCCATTCGGGAAAACCATTTTAAGACAAGTAAGTTTTTAAATTAATAAAGATGAAAAAATCAATCGTTCGATTGTGAAACTTTTCAAAAAATGAATTTTTCACCATTACAATGAATGGACGGCTTTACTTTTTTTTAATAATTCCTCCCTTCAGGATAATAAAAGATTGAAATACAGGCCCAATTGTGGGGAAATTGTTCCGGGAAAAAATCTTAAACTTAATTTATAGATACAAAATAATTTTTACACCTAATAAATTCGTATCACATCTTTGTGCAAAAGGTTAAGGTTTAATCTGAGTTAAACCACAAAGCGATCAATACACCTTAAATAAAATAAAAAAATGCTTGAATATGATTTCATTAGAAAAATATTCAAGCATTTGTAGCTATTGAAAAAAGTGGGTTTTACACCAAAATATCGGAAATCAAATAAATCAATCCAAAAGACAAAAGCAAAGCAATGAAGAACGTGCTCAAGGCAACTATTTTCAATTCTGGATCTAATTTTGCAGGTTCGTTGTTGTTTTGCACTCTTTTTAAATGGAAAACTAAAGGTAAAAATGCAACGACAAATAAATATTGATCAAAAGCAAAATCTTGTAAAATGCCAAAAACTATCAACAAAATCATGGCTGAAACAATCAAAAACGTATGATATTTCTTGGCCCAAGCTCCGCCTTTTTGCACAACAAGCGTGTTTTTATTGGCTTTTCTATCGGAAAACTCGTCGCGCATATTGTTTAAATTCAAAACCGCCACACTTAACAATCCAATGGCCGTTGCTGGCAAAAACAGCTGAATGTCAATGCTTTTAGTGAAAAGAAAATAAGAACCTAAAGTACTGACCCAACCGAAAAAAATAAAGACAAACAAATCGCCAAAACCTTTGTAGCCATAAGCGGAAGCGCCCACGGTATATTTAATGGCAGAAGCAATCGCAATGATTCCCAACACCAAAAAAATCAAGGAATACAAAAAATATTGATTTTTGAATGAAAAATAAATCAACAAAACCGCTGAAATAAAGGTCAAAATTGCGGTAATCCAAAGTGCTTTTTTCATGTCGGAAGCCGAAATTGCACCACTCTGAATGGCTCTTTTGGGCCCTACTCTATCGTCGTTGTCGGTTCCTTTCACTCCATCGCCATAATCATTGGCAAAATTGGATAGAATTTGTAAAAAAACTGTGGTAAGCAACGACAACAAAACGATTTTCCAATTGAAAATGGCCTGTGAAATGGCGTAAAAACTTCCGATGAGTATGCCTGAAACCGATAATGGCAAAGTTCTTAAACGAGCGGCTTCTATGTAATTTTTCATTGAATCGATTGACTTTTTAATTTGTGCAAAAATACAAGGAACATCTTTTAGAAATACAAAAAATGATGCCTTTATTTTCAGGATCTACATCCAAGATTTATTTGAGTTTTCGACCTTATAAATCCATTGGTTTGTCATTTTTTTAAGTAAATCAAATGGTGCAAAAGTGAAGTTTACAAATCCACCCGCCGTAAAAATTTGAATGTGCCCGAGGTTGACTTTCTTGTGCCAAAAATATTGTTTCAACACGATGCATTGAATTTTATGCACTTCAATGATCTCATGTCCAACATCCCAAGCTCCTGATTTTTTGATTACGAAATTGTCTTCCACTAAAAGACGGTTGTTTTTAAACCTAAAAAAAGCATAAACCACAATCAAAACGATATATAAAACATAGAAATAAATCTTGGCAAAAACCTCTTCAAACGCATAAGCAAAAGCAAAAAAAGCGATGCTCGGCACCAAAATAGCGAAAAGAAAAATCCTGATTAAATATCGATAATTGGGTTTGATGGTCATTTTTGGTTGCGGAAGTGCGCCTAAAATCATGGTCAAAATCTCATTTCGTTGAGTTTCACTGCAGCCTGGCACTTCGAAAGCAGTTTCTTGCTTTTTATTATCAACTTCGCTCGAAGATGCTTGCTTCATTTTCATGTCGAAAAACTTCCATTTCTTTTGAAAATAATTCTGACTGTATTGTGTTGTTTGGACTTTGCTGGGTCGTAAAAGGGTTTGTTTTTTAGTAAGTAAACCGCTCGTAACCAACATAGAATGTTTGTTTTTGATCATTTGAAAATCATAAAACTTATAAATCGCTCTCGCCATATTGATGAAAAGAATCAATAGCAATAACAATCCCATCAAAATGCCGGTTGAAAACAAGGCAAAACTCTGTTCCATTTGCGATGAAATTTCTTCGGTATCGATTTGGATTGAGTCCACAATGTCGCGTAAACCGTTGTAAGTAGTAGCAATAAAACCAAACAACAAGGCAATGCTTCTGCCGTAATTGGTAGTTAAACCAATTTTTAAAAGCAATCCTAAACTTAATTGAATAAAAGGTTTTTTGGTTTTTTCTTCATTTGAATGTTGCGAGGTTGAAATCGAAGTTTCGTTTTCAGTGTCTAAAAGCGTTTCCTTGATTTGCAATGCCAAATCATGCGAAATTGCACTGATTTTGACTTCTTTTGTCGCACTTCCTGCCGTGTCGATTTCCAAACTATACACATTGACCAATTTTTGAATCAACGATTGATTGATGTTGACTTGTTGGATTTTCTCAACAGGAATCGCAATTTTGGTTTTCTTCAAAATGCCTTTATTGACTACGAATTCTTTTCTGACATTGTCAAAGTAAAAGGTAAATTTTAGATAATTCAAATAGGCAATCACAGCACCTAAAACCAACAACAAACCAATCCCACCAAAATAGTAATATAGTTTTTCGGTGTCAAATTTATAAATTGTAATGATCAAAAAAGGCCAAACACCTCGAATGATTTGCTGCAAAGAATTCCCGAAAATAATCAAGATTCCTTGTATGGATTGTCTCTGTGGCTCGAAAATATTATGAATAGGCTTCATCTTGACGATCTTCAAAATTTGAATTATTGACTTCTTCCGTTACAACCTCGTTCTCATCTGCTGGTTTTTCATCCGTAATTTTTTTGGTAATAAACACTTTGATGCTTTCAGCGGTTTCCTTTTTCAAACCAGCTATTTTCAAATCGCTCATTGAGCCGCCCGCCGTATAAATTTCGATGCTTGCCAAACCAAAGATTCGCATGATGGGTCCTTCTTGAATTTCAACATGTTGCACTCGATTGAAGGGCAACAATGTGGTTTCTATCGAAATAAATCCTGTTTTGTAAACAATGTCGTGGTTGCGCAAGGCATAACTTTTGGCATGAAAAATCTTCCCAACAAAACCAAAAGACAGCAAAGCCCAAAGCAGTAAAAAACCCAGAAAATAGTACCAATAAGGTTGCACTTCTATCCAAAAATAGAGCGCAACAGAAGCCGCAATTACAAAAATAAACCACGTGATGCCTCTGGAAATATACATTACTTTTTTGTAATCTTTTTCTAAAGGCTGATACGTAAGTTTTTCAAAATCTGGCAATTGCGAAATGAAAATTTGTTCGTTTGAAAAAGTATTTTCCATATAATTCATTTAAAAATGTAGCGTTTATTTAATTTCAAGCAGCAAAAATTATTTATTTTATCCAATCACATTTAGTTTTGCAAAACGAAGCAGTAGTTTCTTAATGCCTCCCACTTCAAATCTGATTTCTGCTTTTTTATCGGCACCAAAACCTTCCAAATTAATAATTTCGCCTTTTCCAAAACGTTCATGCATCACAATTTGTCCAACGCTGAGTTTGTATTCCGCATCGGTTTTTGTATTGGCATTTGGCTTCGAATCCATCGGTTTTAATTTTCGAATGATGCTTGAAGGCGCATCGCCAAATTGTCGTGGTGGAACGCCAGCAACCGGTTTGTTTTGACGTAATTTAGATTTGTCCACATCGCCAAAAATATCCGTATCGATCATGGGTTTGTATCGATAGTTGGTTTCTACAGGCGAGATATATTCTAAATATTGGTCGTCAATTTCTTCAATAAATCGAGAGGGTTCGCAATCAGTTAGTTTTCCCCAACGATAGCGGGATTGTGCATACGAAAGATATGCCTGATGTTCCGCCCGGGTCAAGGCTACGTAAAACAAACGTCGTTCTTCTTCTAGTTCGCTTCGGGTGTTGAGACTCATCGCACTCGGAAACAAATCTTCTTCCAAACCGACAATAAAAACAGTAGGAAATTCAAGGCCTTTCGCCAAATGGATGGTCATGAGTGCCACACGGTCTTCGTCGGATGTATCTTTGTCTAAATCGGTTGCCAAAGCCACATCTTCGAGGAATTCGGCCAGCGAACCTCGTGCGCCATCAATTTCTTGTTGCCCGATGGTAAAATCTTTGATACCATTCAACAGTTCTTCGATGTTTTCGATGCGTGCCACACCTTCTGGAGTTGCGTCTTTGCGTAATTCTTGCACCAAACCTGTTTTTTTAGCCACATGTTCCGCCAAGAAAAATGCATCGTGGTTTTGGTCAATGACTTGAAAACTTTGAATCATTTGCACAAAATCATTCAATTTGGCTTTTGTACCGCCGTTCAATTTTAAATCTATTTTATCGATGTGCAACATGATTTCGAAAATAGATTTTTTGTAATGATTGGCCGCAATCGTCAATTTTTCGATGGTAGAATCGCCAATGCCACGTGCGGGATAATTGATGACACGCACCAACGCCTCTTCGTCTTGCGGATTGATAATCAGTCGCAAATAGCACAAAATATCTTTGATTTCTTTACGTTGATAAAACGACAAACCTCCATAAATTCTGTAGGGAATGTCGCGTTTGCGCAAAGCATCTTCCATGGCACGAGATTGTGCGTTGGTTCTATACAAAATTGCAAACTCGCCATTTTTTTGTTGGTTGCGCATTTTTTCTTCAAAAATGGTCGCCGCCACAAATCTGCCTTCTTCCGCATCGGTCAAACTTCGGTTGACTTTAATTTTCGGACCATCTTCGTTGTGTGTCCAAACCACTTTTTCAAGTTTGGTTTTGTTTTTATCAATCACGGCATTGGCAGCTTGCACGATGTTTTTGGTAGAACGATAATTTTGTTCTAGTCTAAAAGTTTGCACATCGGCATAATCTTTCTGAAAATTCAAGATGTTGTTAATGTTTGCACCCCGAAAAGCGTAAATACTTTGTGCATCATCGCCCACCACACAAATGTTTTGAAAGCGATCGGAAAGTGCCCGCACGATTAAGTATTGCGAATGGTTGGTGTCTTGGTACTCATCGACCAAAATGTAGCGAAAACGGTTTTGATATTTCATCAACACATCTGGAAATCGAGTCAATAATTCGTTGGTTTTCAGTAACAAATCATCAAAATCCATCGCACCAGCTTTGAAACATCGTTCCACATAATTTTGATAAATTTCGCCCAAACGAGGTTTTTTCGACATGGCGTCGGCTTCTTGCAATTCGGGATTATTGAAATAAGCCTTCACGGTAATGAGGCTATTTTTATAGGTAGAAATTCGGCTCAAGACTTGTTTTGGTTTGTAAACATCTTTGTCGAGTTGCATTTCTTTGATAATGGCGGTAATGAGTCGCAAACTATCTTGTGTGTCGTAGATCGTAAAATTGGAAGGAAAGCCTAATTTTTCGGCTTCGATGCGAAGAATTTTGGCAAAAACCGAGTGGAAAGTTCCCATCCAAATATTTTTAGCTTCGTTTGAACCCACGATAGAAGATATCCGAGTTTTCATTTCTCGGGCAGCTTTGTTGGTAAACGTAAGCGATAGGATATTGAAAGGATCGACACCGAGGTGCATCAAATAGGCAATTCTGATGGTTAAAACCCTGGTTTTTCCAGAACCTGCGCCGGCAATAACAATCATGGGGCCGTCTTTTTGAAGAACGGGAGCTCTTTGGGCTTCATTGAGTTGTTCAATGTAATGCTGCATAGTGAATTTTATAATTTCCAAAAATACGGCTACCGAAACATTATTACAATTATTTTGATGATGAATTTTCGTGGAATGTACTAAATTTGCTCGTCAAAAAAAATTTTGATAAATGCAGGCTTTTGCTTTAGGGATAGAAGTGGACATCCTTTTTTGGCTTTTTCTGCCAAAAAAGATGGGAACGGATAGCCCGACCCGCAGGGGAAAGCCCAAAAAAATAACACTTATTTTATTGTAAAAAAATGAATTGGAATCACTGGATTGAATTGTTGGCTTTTACGCTTCCTGCGGTTGTTACGGGTTTGGTGGCGTTTTATTATTTTAAATTACACACTGAAAATTTGGAAAAAGACCGTCGTTTTTTATTGGCAAAAGACAATCAGAAGGAAGCTTTGCCCTTGCGATTGCAGGCTTATGAACGCATGGCTTTGTTTTTAGAGCGCATCAATCCTACAAAATTATTGATTCGTGTGACTCCGATTTCCAACGATAAAAATCACTACGAAAATTATTTGATTCAGAACATTGAACAAGAATTTGAGCATAACATTACGCAACAAATTTATGTTTCGGAAGAATGTTGGACGCTGATTACGACGGCAAAAAACACCATCATTCAAAACATTCGAAAAAGCAACATGAGCGAAAAAATAGATTCGGCACAAAAATTACGCGAATCGATTTTGAGTGATTTGATAGACCAACAACCACCTACTGCATTGGCTGTTAATTATTTAAAAACAGAAGTTGCGATGATTTTACGGGCTTAATCCCAAGACAATTCTCGGAATTTTTTAGCTATTAGAGCCAAAAGTTTTTGTTGATAATCTTCGACGAGCCACTCGGCGTAATTTTTACTGCATTGTGACAGGCAATCGGTGTAGAGACGGATTCTGCATTCGATGTCTTCGCGCAATAAATGAGCTAAATATTTGGCTACCTTTATGTTATCGGCATTTTCAACACACATTTTGGCATGTTGATCCATGGAAGCCTCGAGGGCAATTTTGGGTCGAAGGCTGGCAAACACAGCTTTTCTATAAGCTTCTTCAATATCGAAAGAAATATCTTTGGTATTGGCAAATAATTCACGGATTTCTGGAGGCATTTTGTATCTGAAAAATTTTTCGATGGTTGTGTCGTCTTGAATATTATTGAGATACATGTCTGGATTTTTAAAAATATCAGACCAATTGATAGGATCTGTCCAAAATCCAAATCGTAGTGCATTGTTTCCTAAATCGATGATGGTAAAACTGTCTTTGCCTTCAATGCGGCGAGAACCACGTCCAATCATCTGAAAATAAAGTGTTAATGATTTTGTAGCACGATTCAGAATGATAGATTCTACGCTTGGCTCATCAAAACCAGTGGTAAGAATACTCACGGAAGTTAAAATAGCGTTGGGCGTTTTTTTGAACCATTTCAAAATGGCTTTTCGTTCTTCGTCGGGATGCGTGTTGTCGAGATGCTTGATAGGAAAACCTAATTTTTGAAACGTATCGCGCACTTGAATTGAAGAGCGAATACCGCTGTTAAAAATCAATGTTTTTTTATTTAAAGTATGCGTTTGATAAGCATGGACCAATTTGTCTTGCATTTCGATGTTGGAATACAAATCGTCGGAGGATTTTACGGTATAATCGCCGTTGATGCCAATTTTTAAGGACGACAAGCCAACATCGTACGTAATTGTTTGCGCACGAGCCAAATAGCCGTGGTTTACCAAAAAAGGAATCGGATGACCAACCAACAATTCTTGGTAGTTTTCGTTCATCGGAAGTTTATTATTCGAGCTCAAAGGCGTGGCAGTGACACCAAGAAGGAATGAATTTTTGAAAGAACTGAACAATTTTCGGAAGGAATTGAAATGCGCTTCATCCACAATCACGATGCCAATATCGTCCAGGAAAATATTCTCGTCGAAAATTCTATTTTTAAGTGTTTCCACCATCGCAACATAACACGAATATTCATTGGTGCGAGGCAAAGCCTTTACATTGCTCGTAATCACTTTGTTTTTTACACCAAAAGTTTGCATCATTTTGGACGTTTGTTTGCAGAGTTCCACTCGGTGCGTCAGGATGAGTACTTTCTTTTGGAAAATTTCAATATATCGACGGGCGATTTCACAAAAAATAACGGTTTTACCACCGCCTGTCGGCAATTGATAAAGCAGATGATAATTAGGTGGTTTGTTGTGAATGCGATCAAAAATGGCCTCTAAATCTTCTTTTTGGTAAGGATATAAATCTTTTTTTTCGGTAATTAGTTCGGTTGATTCGGTAGAAGTCGTCATACAAAATTGAAATTTTACAAAAGTAGCGATTTAAAGAGGACGAATCCTAAGTTTAATGGTTATTTAACCTTGCTGAGATTATAAATTATGAAAAAATTGAGAAGTTGGTTCATCAAATGCTAAAATTAGTTAAAACTTAGGTTTGTCGATTAAAGTATGATTTTTTCGGTAAAACGTACTGAAATTCTATCTATCTTTGCCCCGTTAAATGTTCCAGTTAAGGAATCTAAATCGTACTATTTTGAGCATGACTAAGAAAAAAACTCGTTGGCAATTGTTGCATCAGTACTACAAATACACTGGATTTTATTCATTTGTAGGCGACGGATTGAAAAAAGCGGCCCTACCTACTTTAGCTATAGTGTTGGCGCTATTATATGTAAACTATAGAGTTGAAAAAATTGATGTCATTCTTTACAATTTCACGCAGAATTATAGCGATATTGCCATCTTCTCGGTTTTTTTCGCATCTGAGTCTATTTTAGGACTGATTCCTCCCGATATATTTATAGCATGGACAAAAAGTGCTTCCCATCCAATTCTTTATTTGGCAACACTATCAGTATTATCTTATTTAGGCGGTGTGGTTGCTTACATTATGGGTAAAGCATTACTCATTATTCCAAGTTTTAGAAACTATATGGAAGTAAAAATGAGCAAACATATTTCTAATATGCGTAAATGGGGCGGACTTTTGATTGCAGTAGGTGCTGTTTTGCCTCTTCCTTTCGCTATTGCTTCAACTGCGGCGGGGATGATTAAATTTTCTTTTAGAAGCTTTTTGATATTCGCGCTTCTACGATTTCTTCGCTTTATCATTTATGGTTTTGCCATTTATCAAATGCTTTAAATTCAAAAAATAAATCCAAATTAGTTCAGTAATGATTGCTTTTTTTAAGAAAGTTGCTTTTTGGGAAGGAATTTCACTATTACTACTTTTATTTTTTGCCATGCCAATGAAATATATTTTTAACGAACCGCTTTATGTAAAAGTAATAGGAATGGCGCATGGTGTTTTATTTTTACTTTATGTGGGCTTGGCTTTGTGGCTTTTCTTTAAGGACGATTGGAAAATTTCAAAATTATTAGTCATTTTATTTGCTTCCTTAGTACCTTGCGGGACTTTCTACACAGAACGCAAATACTTTAAATAATGGGTTTTTTGGAAAAAATTTTCTCGTGGTGCTATCCTGTACTTAAAAAAATAGGATTGAATGAAACAATTGCATCCTACGCAAGCATGATTGTCAACTTGATCATTCTGGCGGTTTTGACTTATGCGCTCTACATCATTTTTAGACTAACCGTCATTGCATTGATGGCGTTGGTAGCTAGAAAAACCAAAACAAAATTTGACGATTTATTCATTTCAAGTAAAACCGCCAAATACATTTCGCATCTTATTCCGCTTTTTTTTGTTTATAAATCTGTTCCTGAAATCTTAAAAGATTTTGTGTATTGGGACGGTATTTTCGCAAAAATGATTGGTATTTATATTGTTTTATTGATTCTTTGGATCATCAGAACACTTTTAAATGCGCTTAAAACTTTCTTGAAATCAAATCCAAAGTATTACGACAAGCCCATCGAAAGTTTCATACAAGTATTGATGATTGTGCTTTGGGGCTTTGGAATTATTTTCATGATTTTGTTCTTGTTTGACACCTCTGTCACGCAGTTAATTGCCACATTTGGTGCAATTTCAGCCATCATCATCTTAATTTTTAGAGATGCTATTTTGGGTTTTGCAGCCAGCATCCAAGTGTCTTTAAATGATTTAGTCAGGATTGGCGATACAATTACCGTAGAAAAATTTGGTGCCGACGGCGAAGTCATTGAAATCAATCTTTCAACCGTTTTGATTCGAAATTTTGATCATACCATCACTACGATTCCGACCTATAGTTTGTTTTCTAATTCGTTTAGAAATTGGCGAGGCATGTATCATTCAGAAGGAAGAAGGATCAAAAGATATATTTCGGTGCGTTCGAACTCC
Source organism: Flavobacterium sp. (assembly GCA_040379105.1). Classification (GTDB taxonomy): domain Bacteria; phylum Bacteroidota; class Bacteroidia; order Flavobacteriales; family Flavobacteriaceae; genus Flavobacterium. Next base: position 5,370 of record JBEILV010000037.1, on the reverse strand, counting down.
ATTCGTTTCATCAACCAACAAGAATTGGCTGAATTTGCCAACATCCAATTGATTTCCAAATATGTTGCCTCAAAAGTGGTAGAACAACGTGTACATCATGAAAAACATCATTTTGGCGAAAATGACCTTCCTTTGAATGGTTTGCACACGACCAACTTAACCATTTTTAGAAAGTATGTCACCGCTTATTTAGAACATCATTCAAGCATCAATAAAAATCTGATTGTTTTGTGCAGGCAATTGCAACCCACGCCTCAAGGTATTCCGATTGAGATTTATGCTTATTCAAAAGTGACCGAATTTGAACAACACGAACAGATTGTGGCAGAAATTATGGAACACATTCTTTCTTCGGTGATTTATTTTGATCTTCAACTGTTTGAACAACCTGCGGGCAAATCAGCATTGGAATAATTTTTTTGAAACAATCGATTTGTTAATCATTAATTAAACCCAAAAAAATGACTTCTTTGCGCATTAATTTTTATTTTTATAAAAAAAATCATGCGCGACTTAAAAATTGAATCTCTGATCGAAGACAGCTTGGGCAAAGTATTTTTCGATTCTACAGACGAAGAACGATTTCAAAACCAAACCCTCCGCCCTATTCTAAAATTTCAAAACGATTTGTTGATTTTGGTGATGAAAAATTACATCAAAAAACACAAAACAGATTTTAACACCTTCGGTATTCCTAAAAAGCTAATTTTTTTCGAAAATAGCATTCAAAAAGACATCAAACTCAGAAATGCCCTCAAAGGCATGATTATTGGACTTTTTCAAACTTCTGAATATGAATCTTACATTCAAAATTCATCCGCTTTGAACAAAAGGATGATGCATTTATTGATAGAACGCTATAAAAGTCAAGTACAATTGTTCGAATAATGTCGTTTAATTACTTACATCTACTACAAATTGTCATGTTCACGACATTTTATTTAACATATTTTTAAAAGATATACAAAAAACTAAAGTTGGATAGCCTGAGATTTTAAAAACTTATCAAAGAAATTCTTTATTTAATATATATATCATAAAAGTACATTTCTTGTAACAAAATTTATCTTTTTAAGTATTATTTTTAGTATTATTGTTAAAAATAGAAAAGCTAGATATTTCAATATTGAAAATTCTCAAGTTTTTGAAAATCTACTTACAGAAATGAAAATGAAACATATCAAACAAATTGAAATTTATTAACCTTATCAAATCTTATCAATCTTTATGAAAGAATCCTACTATAAATGGTATTCGCCCAATTTGAACCGAGAAATAGAAATGCTCGTTTTTGGGCACGCGGGTTATCCAGTCATTTTGTTTCCAACTTCTATGGGCAGCTATCACGAAAACAAAGACCAAGGCTTGATTGCTTCCGCAAAATGGTACATCGATCAAGGTTTAATTCAGATTTATTGCATAGGAAGCATAGACAAAGACAGTTTTTACAACAAAAACATTCATCCTTATCACAAAATTCAAAACCATGTTTGGTATGATAAAATGATTTGTCATGAATTGGTTGAACGAGTCAAAAACAACACTTATTCAGGAAAAGTGGCCGTTGCAGGTTGCAGTTTTGGTGGTTATCATGCAGCGAATTTCGCTTTCAGACATCCCGGCTATGTAAGTCACATGTTGTCGATGAGCGGTGCCTTTTCAATCAAGAGTTTTATGGACGGCTACCACGATGAAAATGTATATTTTAACAGCCCAGAAGATTATTTACCGGGATTGAACGACCGCGAATTATGGAACATGGACATTATTTTAGGCACATCCAACTGGGATATTTGCTATGATGCTAACCTAAAATTAAGTAGAATTTTGGCACATAAAGACGTTCAACATTGGCTTGATGTGCGTCACAACCGTGAGCATGATTGGCCAGTTTGGAAAGAAATGTTTCCACATTATTTATCAAGAATTAAATTTTTCTAATACGAAATCAACCAAAAACAAATTATTATGAAGAAAATCGGTATTTTATTTGGCATGGAAGACACTTTTCCACAAGCATTTATTGAGCGTGTTAACAGCAAAAACGAAAAAGACATCGTTGCTGAAGCCGTGACCATTGACAAAGTAATGCAAAACAAACCTACAGAATATGCTGTGATTATTGATAGAATTTCACAAGATGTTCCTTTTTATAGAGCCTATTTGAAAAATGCTGCTTTGACAGGCACGGCAGTCATCAACAATCCATTTTGGTGGAGTGCTGACGACAAGTTTTTCAACAATTGTTTGGCAGATGTGCTTGGTGTGCCGCTTCCAAAAACGGTCATTCTTCCTTCGGCTGAACACCCCACGGACACCACAAGCAAATCATTCAGAAACTTAGCTTATCCCTTAGATTGGGAAAATATGTTTGCCCACATTGGCTTTCCTGCTTATATGAAACCGTATGCAGGCGGCGGTTGGAAAAATGTATATCGTCTTGAAAATGTGGAAGAATTCTGGGAAAAACACCGTGAAACAGGACAATTGGTCATGCTTTTACAAGAAGAAATTGTTTTTGAAGAATATTTCAGAGTGTATTGTTTGGGCGGAAAAGCAGTAAAAATCATGCCTTACGAACCAAGAAATCCGCACCATTTAAGATATGTAGTGGATAGACCTGCCCCTTCAAAAAAATTATTGGCCACCATCAAAGATTATACTTTGAGACTGTGTAAAGGTCTTGGTTACGATTTTAATACAGTAGAATTTGCTGTGAGAGATGGCATTCCTTACGCGATCGATTTTGGAAATCCAGCGCCAGATGCCGACATCAATTCTGTTGGAGCAGAAAATTTTGAGTGGGTGGTTGAAGAAGCAGCAAAAATGGCGATTGAATACGCTAAAAAACACAAAGACGGACAGATGAATTTAAGTTGGGGAACTTTCATGAAAGATTCTGTTGCCGCAACCAAAAGATTTTAAGAAAATCAAAAAAATTAATAAGCCCGAGAGGTTATGAAAAAACTACCAGAATTCACACTTGGTGTTGAAGAAGAATATCAAATTATTGATCCAGAAACAAGAGACTTGCGTTCGCACATGTCTAAAATTGTGGATGGTGCCAAAATCATTTTGAAAGAGCAAGTGAAAGCTGAAATGCACCAATCGGTGGTTGAAGTAGGCACCAACATTTGCAAAACAGTGAAAGAAGCCCGAGAGGAAGTTTCCTTTTTAAGAAAGAAAATTGTAGAACTTGCAGGGAATCAAAACCTAATCGTAGGAGCTGCAGGAACGCATCCTTTTTCAAAATGGCAAGACCAACCTATCACAGACGACCCTCGTTATCATCACATTGTGAACGAGTTGCAAGACGCAGCGCGCTCTAATTTAATTTTCGGAATGCATTGTCATGTGGGCATTGAATCTAGAGAAATTGGTTTGCAATTGATGAATCAGGCATGCTATTTTTTGCCTCACATTTTTGCCTTATCTACCAACTCACCGTTTTGGGAAGGCAGAAACACAGGCTATAAATCGTTCAGAACCAAAGTGTTTGACAAATTCCCGAGAACAGGTTTGCCAGAATATTTCGATTCGGTACAATCTTATGATAATTTCTTAGACACATTGGTAAAAACCAATTGTATTGACAATCCGAAGAAAATTTGGTGGGATTTGCGTTTGCATCCTTTCTATAACACAATCGAGTTTAGAATTTGTGACATGAGTTTGACTGTGGATGAAACGATTTGTATTGTTGCCATTATTCAAGCGGTGGTTGCAAAACTCTACAAACTTACGATGGCCAACACAAGCTTCAATATCTACAGATTAGCATTGATCAAAGAAAATAAATTCAGAGCGGCAAGATATGGCGTGCAAGGAAAAATGATCGATTTTGGGCTACAACAAGAAGTGACCACTGCTGATTTGATTTTAGAATTACTCGATTTTATTGACGATGTTGTGGACGAATTGGGCAGCAGAAATGAAATCAATTATGTACATAATATTTTGCGTGAAGGAACGGGTGCCGCAAAACAATTGGCTGTTTTTGAGGAAACAAAGGATCTTACAAAAGTGGTTGATTTTATAACTGGTCAATTTACCAAAGGATTATAAAAATTTAAAACCTAATATTCGTTATTAGGTTTTTTACTTTACCTTATCTTTACAAAAAATTTAAACATGACTAAATTCATAAAAGTTGCCATTTTAGATATGTACGATGGCGAACCTAACCAAGGAATGAGATGTATTGTTGATATTCTACATCGATTCAATCAATTGATTAGGTTTGAAATTTTTGATGTGAGAGGGAAAAATGAACTGCCAAAAATAGAACAATTCGATATTTTCATTTCTTCGGGCGGCCCCGGAAATCCGCTTGAAGGCGATGGCATTTGGGACCGCAATTATTTCAATTTAATTGACGATTTGTGGACTTGGAACCAAAAAAACGACACCAAAAAGCACGTTTTGTTTATTTGTCATTCGTTCCAAATGGCTTGTCAACATTTTGGATTGGCAAGCATTACCAAACGTAAAGGCACTTCTTTTGGAGTCATGACGATTCACAAAGAAGGCAACGGCATCAATGATTTGGTTTTCAAAGATTTAGAAAATCCATTCTATGCCATTGACAGCCGTGATTTCCAAGTGGTGAAACCCAAGATGAAAGTGTTTGAAAAATTAGGAGCATCCATCATCGCATTGGAAAAAATCAGAGATCATGTGCAATACGAACGTGCGATCATGGGCATTCGATTTTCGGATGAATTCGTAGGATTTCAATTTCATCCAGAAGCTGATCCTTTGAGCTTTTTTGCCCATTTAAAGAATAAAACTGCCCGAGAAAAAATCATTGAAATGAAAGGCAAAGCCAAATATTTGAAAATGATTGAACATTTGGTCGAAGAAGACAAAATTTACAAAACCAACGAAACCATCATTCCGGCGTTTTTAAAAAATGCCATTAATGAAGTTTTGAAACACAAAAAAATTATTCATAATTAAAACCATTGCTCAATGTTGGAAAATAAATACAGAGCGCTTTTCAACGACGCTTTTTCGCAAGAGAAATACCAAGCTTTTTTAGAGAGTATCGAACAAGATTTTGATTATTTTCCAACGTTCCGAATTTCCGAATCGCCTTTTTTCATCAATGAAACCTTGAAAGCGCAACTTTTAGAAGCTTCGCAACAAGTGATTGATTTTATTCAAAAAGAAAATTTCAAAGCCCTCACAGACAGAGCTTTAGAACTTAACAGAAAAGTGCCCAACGAAAATGAGCACACCCACTTTTTGGCCATCGACTTTGGAATTTGCGAAGAAAACGATAAAATAGTTCCGAAACTCATTGAAGTGCAAGGCTTTCCGTCATTGTACAATTTTCAACAAAATTTATACGGAAAATACAAATCTGTT
>JBEILV010000036.1:0-19747 GCA_040379105.1 Flavobacterium sp. | reverse complement strand
CATTCGCCAATGCCTTTTTTGTTGCCACTTTTCAAAACAATGAACCACGTTTCTTTTTGGGTTAAAATGCCCCGAGAAGTGCCCGACGGATTTTTAAAATCGAGAATGTATTGGTGGTAAGAAGCGGAAATGGAGTGCATGTTATGATTTATTTTTTCAGAAAGGTTGATTAACAAAGCTAATAAAGCCACATTGAGGTGACTTTTAGGTTGATTTTTGTTTTATAAACTTTCCTAAAACAAATATTCCTGCTAAAGTAATTAATGTTGTGCTTATCAACACTAGACCTATTTTTTCATAACCACATATTGTTAAATATGAACCAGTTCCTAATATCAATTACGACAATATAAATCCAAAAATCTGCCCTTTTTTGCTCTGACTTAATTGCGATTTAATTGCTAATTTTTCAAGCTCCATTCTATGGTTTTGTTGCTTTTCAGCCATAACCATGATTCTATTTGCACCATCTGCAATTATACGATTATATTGATTCAAAGTCTCTGGATCTGGCAGAGGTCCAGAATGATGTTTGAAACTAACAACAGTTTTTATAATCTCATTCTTTTGGTCTAAAGGAATACCCTTAAAAACAGTTGGATTTATCTCCTCTAATTCTTGCTGAATTTGAGTTAACTCTGATGATGATTCAGGAATGTTATCTGATTCGTCATCTTGTTTTGACTGCTTATTTTTCTTTTGTGAAGACATACTATTTTAGACAAAGTTCATCTGAAAAATCCAACTCAAATTTCTTTTGAGCTATTTTAATATCTTTCCCAACATTTTGCCAATCAGATTTGAGTGCTTTTCTATCTGCTTCTAAATAAGTTTTCGAAGCATTAAATTCATAGTAGTTTCCATATAAACTAAAAATAGAACCTATTCCTTTCCAAAAGCTAGTTCTATTAAATAAAAAACCGGTTTCTAATTTTAAGTTTTTATTTTCCATGTTAATAAACAATAATTTATTTCAACAAATATATTATTTAAACAGAAAACAGCAACAGTTTTCAATTATGATTAACAGTTAAAACAATTATTTTTTCTTTTTAATAGGTAAAATGATGTTGTTTTTTTGACAAATCAATTTAAATAAATATCAATATTTTAGCAACCTATTGCAGTTTTTGTCCATAATCTAGGCGGTCATCGATGCTCAAGCCACGTAAAAGTCCACATTCGCCAATGCCTTTTTTGTTGCCACTTTTCAAAACAATGAACCACGTTTCTTTTTGGGTTAAAATGCCCCGAGAAGTGCCCGACGGATTTTTAAAATCGAGAATGTATTGGTGGTAGGAAGCGGAAATGGAGGGCATCGGAAATTTCTGGTGTGTTTAGATTACTGTTGATTTACTCAAATATTACCAAACATTTTTTGGATCAACATCTTATGTATTTTTGAAATCATTAGGTTTATCAAATCAATATGATGTTTCAAAAACCTCACATTTCTAACTACTTGATTGATTTTAAATCAGGAAGCTTTGCTTTGAGTAGCATTTCATTTGCTAAAGCCAGTTTCTTTGGAAACAATATTTTCCCTTTAAATTCTTCTAATTTTTTATTGATTTTCACAACTGGAATTTTTGCTTTATTCAATTCATCTACTTTCATAATGCTATTTTTTTCTTGTTACTAAAAAACCTAAATAATCTTCCCCAAGTATAAACGGCTCAAATTCTTGATCGTATTTTAATCCAAATACAAAAAAATCTTTTTTTAATTCTTCTAGATTATTAGACTATTTTTTTAATTTTTCCTTTTTTGCCAATACTATCAAACTCAAAAATATTTAACTCATCTTCGGCCGAATAGTCATATCTTGGATAATTCATCGATAAAATTTTATTTCATAAAAGTAAAAAATATTCTATCTAAGTTTGATATTTCAAGCATTTTTAACTTCACTCTTCGTCAATAAATTTCAACGAAAAGCTTTTTTCTAATCTAATACAAAGCAATTGAACATGATTTCGCAGAAAAAAATCAATACCCCCACTCTCTTTGTTTGTTCAACTCCTCATGTTCTTTGAGTAGTTCCACAGGAATGACTTTGAGCATGGAAGGATGTTGCTCGATGGCGTACTCAATTTTTTCAACAATTTGGTCAATGGTTTCGTTGTCGTAGTCAATTTCCAAAGGTGGTTTGATGACCATCGATTGAAGGATGCCTTTTTTCTTGATGCGCAGTCCTTTTCTGTCGAATGAACGTCGGAAACCATCAATCACAATCGGTACCACGATGGGTTTATGTTGCTTGATGATGTGTGCAGTTCCTTTTCTGACAGGTTTAAAAGAACGCGTGGTTCCTTGCGGAAACGTAATGACCCAACCGTCATTGAGTGCAATTTTGATGTTTTCAGTATCGTTGGGGTTCACTTCTCTTTGCACATCTTTTCCTTTCGCACGCCAAGTTCTTTCGACGGTAATTGCTCCCGCATAAGCTAAAATTCTTGGCAAAAGTCCTTCTTTCATCGTTTCGCTGGCAGCAACGTAATAAATATTCATTTTGGGTTGCCACAAATAACCCACATTATTAATGTTGTCGTTGCGACCTTTCAAACTCGCATTGAAAACGTGAAACATCGCCACAACATCAGCAAAATAAGTTTGATGATTAGATATGAAAAGAACATTCGTGTCAGGCAAACCCGCAATAATCTCAGAACCATCAATATGCAAATCATTGAAACCTCTATAGCGTCGATGTGTGAGCACGCCAAAAATGCGAATCAGCCATTTCTTTAAAAACAAAACATGTCCAAACGGATTTCTTTTAAGCATTCTCAATTGTTTTAACTAAAAATAGGGCTGCAAACTTACAAAAAAGCGCGGTTTATAAGACATTTTTTAAACATTCTTTGAATTCGCTGAGCATCATCGCTGTGGCACCCCAAACCAAATGTTGTTGCACTTTGAACGAAGGCACTTCAATAGAAATAGCATAAGAAGTGGACATCGTTTGCAAAACCACCAATTGATCGTCTAAAAGTTGTGCAATCGGAAGTTCGAGGATACCGGCCACTTCACTTGGTTGTGCTTTGAAAATCAGTGGGTTTTCTGAATAAGCAAAAATCGGTGTGACTAAATAATTACTCGGTGGAATATAAATTTCCGAGAAAGTTTTTATGTAAGTCAAATCCAATCTTGAAATTCCAACTTCCTCTTCGGCTTCTCGAAAAGCAGTATCAATCAAATTCTTGTCTTCTGTTTCGGGTTTACCGCCTGGAAAAGCAATTTGCGACGCATGAACGCCAGGATATTCATTTCTGACGATTAAAACCAAATGCGTTTCATCATTTTTTGGGTAACACAAAATCAAGACCGCCGCTGTTTTGGGTGGCTTTTCATTAAAATTTGCTTTTTTTACCCATTCAATTCTGCCTTCGGGAGCCATTTTGGCATGTGCAACCTCGCCCAAAAGATTTTGAATTTGTATTTTTGGAACATAATTTAAGAATTGATGAAAAAGCATTGGTACCTAATTTTGATGATTGGAGTTTTCGGTTGCAAAAGCGAAGTTAAAAATAATACTATTGAACCACCCAAAAACAAAGATGAACAAATCTTTAACAAAAAAACACAACAAAAGCCATTGGTAAAAGAAGAAAAAACATTCATCACGCAAGAAAATGTGACTTCATTTTTAATGGACTATGGAAAGAAAAATCCAGAAAAACTTTGTGTGATTGAAACAAAATTCGGCGAAATTGAAATAGAATTGTTTGAAAATACGCCTTTGCATCGTGCGAATTTTATTTATTTGGTTAAAAATGAATATTTCAACACGACCTATTTTCATCGGGTGGTCAAAGATTTTATCATTCAAGGCGGAAATTCCGACGAAACCAAAACACAAAAAAGTAGAAATGCCCTTGGCGACTATTTGATACCGGCAGAATTAAACAAAAATAGCCATCATTATGGTGCCATTGCGGCCGCAAGAGATTGGGAAAACAACCCTAAAAAATTGAGCAATCCATTCGAATTTTACGTTATTCAAAACAAGCAAGGTTCGCATCATTTAGATGGAAAACACACGGTTTTTGGAAAAGTTACCAAAGGCATGGACATTGTTGATTTGATTGCCAACGAACCCACTGACGAAGGCGAATATCCGTTGATGAATGTAAAAATTAAGATCCGATTGAAATGATTTTTGTTGCTTTTCACTCCTTTTTTTAAGACAGAATACGGATATAGCGGATAAAACTGATGTTAGCCGATTCCTTTTTTAGATGTTTTAATTTTTTTAGATTTTTTAGATGTTTTAGATTTTTTAATTTTTTTAGATTTTTTAGATTTTTTAGATTTCACATACTTTCAAACTCATGTATAGCAAAACCGAAGCACAAGCAATTAAAAAACAATTTTGGATTCAATTTGGAGAAACCCATCCAAGAAAATGGCTGTTGTACGATACAAAAATCAAAGATGTATCGTTTAAATTTGAAATAGAACCCAGAAAAGTTGCGGTTGGACTTTTTATTGAATGTAAAAACGACGAAACTAGAAAGATATATTTCGAGAAAATCGTTTCGTTGAAAACTATTTTAGAAGAAAATTATTTGCCAGACGTTCTTTTTGACGCGCATTTTATATTGGAAAGCGGAAAAGAAATTAGCAAGATTTGGGTAGAAAAAACCGATGTAAAACTCTTTAAACAAGATGATTGGCATATAATTCATGATTTCTTTTATGAAAAAATGGAACAGTTTGAATACTTTTTTTACGAATATCAAGACTATATCCAAGATTTAACTATCAATACCTAGCCAATTTTAACAATATATCATCTAATTATTTATCTAATTTTATTTTTTAGCCTTCACAAAATAAACCTATATTTGATTTATCTCAAAATTCAACCATGAAACTATACATCACTCAGTTCCTTCTTGCTTTTACCTTTGTTTGTTTTGCACAAACTGACTACACCGAAATTTATAACAGTGAAAAATTGATTAGTGATGGCATTGCACAACACGATGCCGAAAATTTCACTGCTGCCATTGCGCTTTATGAAAAAGTAGCCAAAACAGATCCACTATTTTTGAAAGCAACCTACGAAAAATTGTATTCAATGGGGCAAGCCGATCAAATTGAGACTCAAAAAGAAATGTTTGCAAAAGTGTATTCAACTGATTTGATGGATCAATTGCCCGAATTTTATGTTTTGTATGGTGTGTTTCTGAGCAATCAAGAAATTTATGATCAATCGGAAGAAGTTTTTAAAAGAGCAGAAAAAATCATTCCGAATGCTTCGTTTTTAAACTACAACATGGCGATTTTATATATCAGAATGGACCAGCCACAAAAAGCAGTGGAACGACTCAAAAAATGTATTACATACAATCCAAATCATGCAGCTTCACATTATTTTATGGGGCTTTTGGCTTTGGAAAACGGCAATGTTGCGCACGGATGTTTGTCTTTAATGGGCTATTTGGTCAACAGTCCAGCGGGTGGTTTTTCTAAAGATGCTGTTTTGAAATTGAATGAAAACATGGGGAAAAATTTCTTAGAAAAAAGTGCGGTTGTTTTTTCAGAAAATGACGACGATTTCTCGGAACTTGAAGTCATTCTTCGAAATCAACTTTCCTTGAATCAGAAATACAAACTCAACAGTAAAATAGACGATGTTGTGACCAGACAAATGCAGGCCGTACTTGAATATGCAGCTTCGCACGATTTGAAAAATGGTTTTTTTGAACAAATCTATATTCCAACATTTGCAGCCATTTACAAGCAAAATTTCACTTCAGGATTTCTAGCTTACAGCCTTTTGAGTTTGGAAGATCAGCTCGGGAAAAGCATCAAGAGCGAAAAAAAGAACATCGAAAACTTTGTGCAAAATTTTTACAGTAAAGATTTTTGGTCTTTGTATGCAAAGCGAAATATTGATTTTTTTGGTAAAAAAGAAACTGTTGTGATTTGGTTAGAAGATGGAAAACCATTTATGGTGGGAAAAAACACAGGCGAAGTCAAAGAAGGGAAATATAAAATTGTGAACGAATATTTTCAAACTCGTAGCGTATTGACTTACGTGAATGACGCGCTCGAAGGTTTGCAAACCTATTATTATTTGAATGGAAACATCTCTGAAGAAACCTATTTTAAGGCCGGAATTAGAGAAGGTGAAAGCAAAGATTATTATGAAAATGGAAAATTAAAAGCCATTGGAAGCTATAAAAACGGCGAACTTGATGGATTGTTGACCACTTTCAATCCTTATGGCGGGAAAGTTTGCGAACTTAATTTTTCAAACGGTGTTAGACAAGGCAACATGGAATGCATGTATGCCGATGGAACCAAGAATTCATCGTTGAATTATGAAAAAAACGAACTTCATGGCATTTCTATTTACAGAAATCAATTGGGCGATGTCATTGGAAAGTACAGTTACACAAACGGTAAACCTAATGGCGATTTTGAAGAATATTATGATGGTAAAATTTTAAAATCTAAATCGAATTATAAAGACGGGGTCATTCAAGGAGAGCGAATTTTGTATTTTGAAAATGGTGGCAAAAAATCGATGGAAAATTTTGTCAATGGCAATTTGACCATGATGACCAACTATTTCGATAATGGTTCTTTGTCAAGCATTTACACTTACGATGAAAATGAAAAATTGACGAGTACTAAATATTACAACACGCTCAATGAACTCTATTTTGAGGAAGAATTTAAAAGTGGGTTGCTGAAAAATGCTTTTCAATACAACGAAAAAAATGAAAAAACGGCTGTGAATTTTCAAAAAGGGATGTTTGAATTGAAAAGTAAATACGGCATTTTACTTTCGAAAGGAAAAATTGTAAACGGTGCTTTGGATGGTATTTGGCAATATTTTTATCATACCGGACAATTGAAAAGTGAAGATAATTATGCAAAAGGCATCAAAACTGGCATTCAAAAAGATTACAATCATTCGGGCTATTTGAGCTTGACGTATCATTTGAACGAAAATAATTATCATGGTTTGCTCACACGACATAGATATGGAAAAACTACTGGAAATCAATATTTTAAAGACGATCAAAAACATGGCCCTTTTCAATATTTCTACGAAAATGGACAGCTTTCCTACGAAGGATTTTTTACAGAAGGCGAACAAAACGGCGTGCAAATTGGCTATCGTCAGGATGGAACGCAATTGAACCATCGAAAAATTTATGATGATTTCATATTAAGCTACACAAGTTTTCTTGTTGATGGCAAAACCGTCGATTATCATTTGGATTATTCAAAATTGAATGGGCCAACCAAAGTAGTTTCGAATAATGGTTGTATTACTTTCGAAACCAACTACATCAACGGTTACAAACACGGAGTTTCGAAAGCCAAAGACAAAAATGGTTTGCTTTATTCGGAAGCAAATTATGCAAACAATCAATTGAATGGAGTTTATAAAACGTATCATCCCAACGGAACTTTAGATTTTGTAGGAAATTATTACAACAATATGGTGCATGGCGAAGCTTTGTATCATGATTTGATGGGAAATTTAAGATTTTCAACTGTTTATATTTTTGATTCTTGTAAAAAAGACGGCACAAGATTTTATCAAAACAAAAACAAACTTTACACCTATTCTGAAACCAGCGATTTTAAAAATGGTGCTTATACTTATTACAACATTAAGGGCGAAGCGGTCGGGCAAATCAACTTCGTGATGGATTTACCTGTGAGCTATCAAATTTTGAACAGCGAAAACAAATTAGGCGAATCTATTAAAGCTGGAAAAGATTTTAAAATCATTTCAAAATACAACACGGGCGCAACCGCATTTGAAATGGAATTTAAAGATCATTTGATGGATGGAACCATTTCTGTTTTCGACAAAAGTGGCACTCTAAATTATACTTGCTCGATGAAAAAAGACGATTTCAATGGACCAAGAAATGAATATTATGAAAATGGAAAAATCTATAAGCAAGAAAATTTCGTTAACAACAATTTTGAAGGTATTCAATCTTATTTCGCAACAGATGGCACGAAATTGGTTACAGCCACTTACCAAGAAGACGAACTTCATGGTGATTTTATCGTTTACAAAAACAACACACCATTATTTACCAAAAAATATAATTCCGATGAGCTTTATGAAATATTACAACATTAAAATTATTTTTACGCTTGCTACTTTTGTTGTTTCCATTCAAAATCTGCAATCTCAAGAAAATCTAAAGGAATATACTGAAAAATATCCCGGCCACAACGAATTGATTGTAAGCGATTTGCAACGATACAATATCAGTATCAATAAAAACAAATTGCAAGTGCTACAAGATTGTAGTTATGAATCGATGATTCTGACCGACTTAGGCACGAAAAACACAACAGAATCTTTCACTTATTCGGAATTAGTTCCTGTAAAATTCTATGATGCATACACCATAAAATCCAACAAAGGAAAAGACAAAAAAATCCCATTACACTCAAGCATTACAAAATTGGCGCGCGACAACAGCGTTTTTTACAACGACGTCATGGAACGAAAATTGACCTATTCAGATTTGGAAATCGGCGCCAAAAAAGTGTATCAATACACAGCCGAATTCATAGATCCTTTCCTACTCCACCGACATATTTTTGCCAATAACATGCCAATTAAAAACTCTACTTTAGAAGTCATTACGGCAGATAATATCGAGATAGGCTACAAAATTTTTAATGATCCCGATTTCAAAATCAAATTCAACAAAGAAGTTCAGAAAAATAAAATCAAGTATTCTTGGACCTTAGACGACATCAAACCATTGAAATATGAATCTAACAACCCTGGATTTCTGCACGCTGCGCCTCATGTGGTTTTGTATATTAAAAACTACACGATTAAAGACGAAAAAACCGAACTTTTAGGAAATGTAGATTTACTGTTCGAATATTACAAAGGTTTTGTGAAAGACCTCAATCAAGGCGAAGATGCTTCACTAAAAAGCAAAACCCTTGAACTAACTGCCAATTTAAAAACCGACGAAGAGAAAATTAAAGCCATTTACTATTGGGTAAAAGACCACATTAAATATGTAGCTTTCGAAAATGGATACGAAGGATTTATTCCGAGAGAAGCAAAATTAGTACACGAACGCAAATTTGGCGATTGTAAAGACATGTCGAGCATTATCACCGAAATGGCAAAATATGCCGAAATCCCGAAAGTAAATTTATGTTGGATTGGCACACGCAGAATTCCCTACAATTATGACCAAGTGGCAACTCCCGCCGTGGACGATCACATGATTGCAAGCATTGAATTGAATGGAGAAATTATCTTTTTGGATGCGACTGACAATCAAACAAGATTTGGTTTGCCATCGAGTTTTATTCAAGGAAAAGATGCATTGGTTAAGAATGCCGATAGTTATAAAATCGTGCCCGTTCCTGTGGTTCAAGCCAAAGATAACCTGACAAAAGATATTGTAAAATTAAGTTTGAATGATTCGAAAATCAAAGGATCTGGCATTTATTCAGTAAATGGATTGACAAGGTCTTTCTATTTAAGCCAGATTGGCGATGCTACTGACAAAAACAGATTTGAAATGATTAAAAATCTGATTTTGAAAGGAAACAACAAGTTTCTTTTGAATAAATATTCAGAAAAAAACATCACAGATAGAGATCTTCCTTACGAAATCAACTACGATTTTGAATTGGACAATTTTGCTGTAAAAGCTGGTAATGAAGTGTATTTGAGTTTGTTTTTAGACAAACCTTTTGAAAAAACAACCATCGAAAAAGACAGAACTTCAAAATTTGAATTCGACTTTTTAACGGCTTATGAAATGGAATATGTTTTTGAAATTCCAACACATCTAAAATTACAATCTGTGCCTAACAACGTTACTTTTAACAATGACTTATTGAAATTCGAAGCCAACTATGTGGTAAAAGAAAACCATATTTACCTCAACTTTTCGATGGAAACCAACAAAATCATGCTTTCGGTTGAAGATTTTCAAACGTGGAACGATGCCATCAAAAACTTAAAATCTGTGTATAACGAAACCATTATTCTGACCAAAAAATAAAACTGACTCTTTCGTTTTGATACAAATCAACTGAAATAAAAATATGCTACAAAACAAAATAAACCTACTACCAATGAACAAATCGATTTTTTTAACTTTCTGTTTTTTAATCATTCAAAATTTTGCACATGGACAAGCCGTTTTTATGGAATATGGTTTTGATGAATCCAAGCAAGAAATTCCAGCAGAATTTAGTACTGTAAATGAAATTTATCTTCAAAAAGTGCAGAAAATTCAATTGGCTATTGTCCCCGAAGGAGGCATAACGCAATACGCACTTTTGCACGAAAAAATACAATTGAACACCAACGAAGCCATCGAACGAAACAACCGAGTTTACATTCCTTTTAGAGAAGATGAGCAACTTTTGGTAAACAAACTAAGAGTGATTCTCAAAAACGGAAATGTAGTGTTACTGAATGAAAAAGACATCAAAGAGGAGGTTGACGAAGAGCGAGGCGTGAAATATAATTATTACGCTGTCAATGGTTTAGAAGTTGGTTGCATCATCGAAAAAATATTCATTTTGAAGCAATATCCAGATTTGCGTGGCAATACGATTCAAATGCAAACCGAAGCCCCCATTTTGAAAGGAAGCTTTGAGCTCATCCATCCAAAACATTTAGGTTTTCAAAACAAGTCCTACAACGGATTGGCAAATGCAACCCTCAAAGAAGATGCTTTTAAAGAAATGAACAGTTTACTTGTGGAAACTACCAATGTAAAAGGGCTTCCGGACAATGAACGATATTCAAATTATCAAAAACATGTGCAATGTTTTAAATACAAATTGTATGAAAATTTTGCCAACAACAACCGAAATCTAAACAATTACAAAGAATTTGCGGGCAATGTTTACGACAATATGAATGTAGCGTTAAACAAAAAGACGGACAAAGCATTGAGTAATTTTGCAAAAAACATTCCTGTCAAACAAAACAAATTAGAACAAATTCAAGAGATTGAAAAATATGTAAAAAACAACATTCAATACAATCGCTATTTTGAAACCAACGCCAATTTAGAAGATGCTTTCAAAACCAAACAAGCCAATCAGTTTGAAATCATTAAAATTTATTTGACCTTTTTTGAAAAGTTAGGTGTTAAAAATGAGATGGTTTTTACTTCTAGCAGATTTGATTTGACATTTGACAAAGAATTTGAATCGATTGAAAACCTCAGAGATATTTTGTTCTATTTTCCTGAAAGTAAAGTTTATATGGATCCAATTGCTTTTGAATATAGAGTGCCCATGTTCAATAATGACTACGGGAATAATTATGGATTGTTTATCAGAGAAAAAGAATTTGGCGGAGTCAAAATGGGCATTGGAGTGTTAGATTTTATTGAAATTCCCAACGAAATTACCCATGATTATATGGATATTTTAATAGATTTTACCGAAAATTTAGAAAATCCAAAAGTGTCCACCGAGATTAAATATGGAGGCTATGCTGCGATTAATTTTCAACCACTGAAAGATTTTATGCCGCCAGAAGAGTATCAAAACGTATTAAAACAAATCGCAGAAAACTACACGGCAAGTGGCGAAATTGAAAAAATAGAAACAGAAAACGATGGCATCGAAAACATTGGAAAAAAGCCTTTTGTGTTGAAAATGCAATTTGAAGGTGAAAACCTAACCCAAAAAGCTGGATCGAATATTTTGTTTAAAATTGGTGAAACCATCGGACGGCAAATGGAATTTTATCAAGAAGAAAAAAGAATTTTACCTGTTGAAATAGATTATCCTCATTATTACACACGAAAAATTGTGGTCAAATTGCCAAAAGGCTACCGAGTTAAATCCACTACCGATTTCAAAATGGATTATTCTACGGTAATGAACGATGTGAAAGTGGCTAATTTCGTAAGCGAAGCAAAATGGGCAAACAACGAACTTGTGGTGACAAACGAAGAATTTTATACAGTAATCGACTATCCTTTAGAACATTATGAGTCTTATAAAAAAGTAATCAATGCTGCGGCCGACTTCAATAAAATTGTGATTGTGATTGAAAAAGAGTAAACAACTGTAGTTTTAGACATAAAAAAATCCCCAAAGTACATTCATTGTAATGAACATTGGGGATTTATTGATTTAGAAAATGAAATACAAGATTTCTTTTTTCAATGATGACAATCTAATGTTGCTCAAGAATTAAAGAAAGATTGAAAATCCAACCCTCAAGCCCAAGCCAGACACTTCTCTTTCAAAAACGCCATCTTTAATTTTTAATTGAATGAAATTGTAACTCAATTGCGCATCTAAAGAAAAGTTCTTAGTGATAAAATAACTACCACCGCCAGCAAGTGCACAAGCAAAACCGTTATATCTATCTGTTTGGACTCTTTCAAAAGCTGGATCTGGGAAAAGAGGATCTGTGGTTGTTTCAAAGATCTGTTTGAAATGCGCATAGCCAAAACTTGCAGTAACAAAGGGTTTAAAACTACCTTCTAAGGGAAAATAATAGCCAACTGTGGGCATTAAAACGGTTAAAGTACTTTTGTCAATATAATTTTGATCATAATTTGTATGTGTAAATTCAAAAGTTCCCGTGAGACCAACAAAAAATTGGTCTTTAACAAAATAGCCAAAAGTTGGATTGACATCAAAACTAGTAATGTCAGAATCGGAAATATTTGATTTTGTTTTGCTCTTAGAAAATGCGGCACTCGTGTTTCCCGAGAAGATAAAAGTTCCTTTTTCGGTTTGGGAAAAAGCCCACTGCGATAAAAATAAAAGGACGACAACTAATTTTTTCATTTTATATGGTTTAAGATGTTGGCGCAAAAATACGTTTATTGAACAAAAACGAATGTAATGAATTGCTTTGCTTTTTGATAGTTGACGAATTTAACGTTTAGATTTTTTACAATCAATAATTATTCATTTCAAAATGCTAAAACTACTTCCTATGTGCTCTTTCTTTCAAAATGGTTTCGATTTCCGTCAGATTTGTATTTTTTGCTTGAAATAAAAGCAGCAAATGATACAACAAATCGGCGGCTTCGTTTTTAAACAAATCAATATTTTCGTCTTTGGCTTCGATGACCAATTCCACCGCTTCTTCGCCTACTTTTTGCGCCATTTTATTGATGCCTTTTTGAAAAAGTTGATAAGTGTAAGAATCTTTATTTTTAGATAAAACCCTTTCTTTCAGCGTACTTTCTAGTAGATAGACAAAACCTTTCGGGGTTTCTTCTTGAAAACAACTGGTCGAACCTGTATGACACGTTTTCCCCTCTGGAATGACTTTGATCAAAATCGTATCGGCATCGCAATCTATTTTGAGGTCTATCACCCAAAGAAAATTGCCCGAAGTTTCGCCTTTTGTCCACAATCGATTTTTACTTCTACTAAAAAAAGTCACTTTTTGTTCTGCCATGGTTTTTTCGAAAGCTTCCTCGTTCATATAGCCTAACATCAATACTTGCAACGTGAGTTGGTTTTGAATAATGACGGGCACTAAACCTGTTTTTTCATCGAATTTTGGTTTCATCGGATGGGAATTTGTTGTGTTTTTAAATAATTTTTTAAGGTAGGAATCGGAATTTCACGGAAGTGAAAAACACTCGCCGCCAATGCACCACTGGCTTTCGTTTGGGTAAATATTTCCGCAAAATGCCCCATCGTACCTGCACCTCCCGAAGCGATGACAGGAATGGAAATCAAAGCACAAATTTCGTTGGTTAGTTCAATGGCAAATCCATTTTTGGTGCCGTCATGGTCCATCGAAGTCAACAAAATTTCGCCTGCACCCAATCGTTCCGCTTCTTTCGCCCAGTCTTTGGCTTTCCATTGGGTTGCCAATGTTCCGCCACTTGAATAAACCATCCAGTTGCCATTTTCAAATTTTGTATCAATGGCAACAATCACGCATTGACTGCCTAATTCTTGCGCCAAATCAGCAATCAATGTTGGATTTTTGAGCGCAGAAGAATTCACGCTGATTTTGTCGGCACCTGCTTCTATCAATGTTTTGGCTTCTTCAACGGTTTGAATGCCGCCACCTACTGAAAATGGAATATTGATTTCTTTTGCCAATTGTTGCACCAACGCTGTTCGGGTTTGCCGTTGTTCTAAAGTTGCGGTAATGTCCAGAAAAACAAGTTCGTCTGCGCCCTCTTGTACATAAATTTTTGCTAACTCAATCGGATTGCCCGCATCGATGAGCGACTCGAAATTGACGCCTTTGACCGTGCGACCGTTTTTGATGTCTAAACACGGAATGATTCTTTTTTTCAACATAATTTTTCTAGTTCTTTGAATGAAATTCGACCTTCATAAATTGCTTTGCCAATAATCACTCCTTCGCAACCCAATCTTTTCAGTTGGATTATATCGTCTATTTTCGAAACTCCCCCACTTGCAATCAATTGTATGTTTGTCTTTTCTAAAATTTCGGCATACAATTCAAAAGAAGGTCCTTCGAGCATGCCATCTTTTGAAATATCGGTGCAAATCACATGGCGAACTCCTTTTTTTTCAAAACCTGAAATGAATTCCAAAACATCTTGATTTGAGTCTGACAACCAGCCTTGTGTAGCAATTTTTCGGTTTTTAGCATCGGCGCCCAAAATGATTTTGTCTTGACCAAAAGTGTTGAGCCATTTCAAAAATAAATCCGGATTTTGCAGTGCCAAACTGCCTGCTGTGATTTGCGAAGCTCCACATTCGAATGCAATTTTTACATCCGCCTCACTTTTGATACCGCCGCCAAAATCCACTTTCAATTGGGTTTGGGTTGCAATTTGTTCTAAAATTTTATGATTGACAATGTGCTTCGATTTGGCGCCGTCTAAGTCAACCAAATGCAAAAATCGAATGCCGTGGTCTTCAAATGCTTTGGCCACATCGAGTGGGTTTTTGCTATAAATTTTTTGTGTGGCATAATTGCCTTGTGTCAAGCGCACACATTGTCCGCTGATGATGTCGATGGCTGGAATAATTCTCATTTTTGTAAAAAGTTTAAAAGTATTTTTTCGCCCACAGCGGCCGATTTTTCTGGATGAAATTGCGTTGCATAAAAATTATCTTTTTGCATGGCTGCACTGAATGGCAAAATATAATCGCACACAGCTGTTGTAAATACTGACAATTCGCAATAGTAACTGTGTACAAAATACACATTGTCTTCCGGTCTTAAATCTTGAAAAAGAGCTGATTTTGTGTCAAATAATTGATTCCAACCCATTTGTGGCACCAAGTCCAAGGGCGGAAATTTCTTTACTTGCACATCAAAAATCCCAAGACATTCGGTGTTGCCTTCTTCTGAAAAAGCGCACATCAATTGTTGTCCCAAACAAATCCCTAAAAAAGGTTGTTTCAGCGTAGGGATTAATTGGTCTAATTTTTTCATTTTCAGAAATTTCATCGCCGAACTCGCTTCGCCAACGCCTGGAAAAATAACCTTCGAAGCGTTCTTAATTTGCTCAATATCGTCTGTGATGATGGATGGAAAACCCAATCGATCGAGCGCATTTTTCACAGAAGTGCTGTTGCCAGCGTTGTATTTGATAATTGCAATCATAGTGTTCCTTTGGTGCTTGGAATTGAAAATTGATTTGTTTTTGAAACCGCCATTCGTAAGGCTTTTGCGAAAGCTTTAAAAATCGACTCAATCTTGTGGTGTTCATTGTTGCCTTCCGCTTTGATATTCAGATTACATCGGGCTTGGTCAGAAAAAGATTTGAAAAAGTGCATGAACATTTCAGTGGGCATGTCGCCAATTTTTTCTCTATTGAAAGTTGCTTCCCAAACCAACCACGGACGACCGCCAAAATCGAGTGCCACTTGCGCCAAACAATCGTCCATGGGCAACAAAAATCCGTAGCGTTCTATGCCTTTTTTGCTTCCTAAAGCCAATAAAAATGCCACCCCAAGCGCCAAAGCCACGTCTTCAATGGTGTGATGTTCATCGACTTCCAAATCGCCATTTGCTGTGATTTTCAAATCAAAATTGCCGTGTTTTGCAATTTGAATCAACATGTGATCAAAAAACGCCAAACCTGTTGAAATGGCAGCATTCCCATTGCCATCTAAATTCAAGACTACCTCAATTTGGGTTTCATTCGTGCGTCTTAAAACTTTGGAAATGCGTGGTTTGCTGCTTAAAAATTGATAAATATCCTCCCACGATTGCGTGCAAAGTTGCGCTTCAACATTGATATTTTCACTTAAGAAAATGGCTTGACAACCCAAGTTTTTCGCCAATTGCACATCCGTGATTCGATCTCCAATCACGAACGAATGTTCCAAATCATAATTGCCTTTCAAATAATGCAAAAGCATCCCGATTCCTGGTTTTCTTGTGGGTAAATTTTCGGATGGCAAAGACTTGTCAATCAATATTTCAAAAAAATCAATGCCTTCGTTTTTAAAAGCTTCGATGATTTTGTTTTGCGCTGGCCAAAAAGTTGCTTCTGGAAAAGCATCCGTGCCCAAACCATCTTGATTCGTAACCATGACCAACAAATAATCCAATTCTTTGGCAATTCGTCCTAAATTTTGAAAAACTTTGGGATAAAATGTCAATTTTTCTAAACTATCTAATTGATAATCAACAGGTGGTTCTATAACCAAAGTGCCATCTCGATCTATAAAAAGTACTTTTTTCATCTTAATTTAATTTATTTTTTTTGGGCTCCCGATCCCTATCGGGAGCAGGCGTCGTGCTGTTCGCTGTATCCCCGATGAAAAATCGGGGGATGCCGCTACTCACGATCCCTATCGGGACTAACGCAGGGAGCATCTTCTTCAACTATATTTCGTTTTTAAAATCTTTCAGTGCATCCATCAAAATTTCATTCTCTTCGGGAGTGCCAATCGTGATGCGAAGACATTGATTTACCACCGAATGACGATTGCGAACGATGATTTTTTTATTTACCAAAAATTGATAGAGCTGGTTCGCATTTGAGACTTCTACCAACAAAAAATTCGCTTCCGATGGATGTACTTTTCGCACACAAGACATAGATTTCAAGCTTTCAACCATCTGATTTCGAGCATCGATGATGATTTGCTTTTGCATTTCGAAATTAGAAATGCGTTCCAAGGCTTGCAGTGCTGCTATTTGATTTAGAGCACTCACGTTGTAAGGCGGTTTCACTTTGTTAAGCAACGCAATGATGTCTGGATGCGCAAACGCCATTCCGATGCGTGCGGCTGCCAAACCCCAAGCTTTACTCATCGTTTGTATTACGACTAAATTGGGAAAATCTGCCAGTTTCTTGAGGCACGAATCTTCCTCAGAAAAATCGATGTAAGCTTCATCAACAACCACAATTCCTTGAAAATGAGCTAAAATCAATTCCAAATTTTCCAATCGATTGCCCGTTGGATTGTTGGGCGAACACAGAAAAATCATTTTTGCTTTTTGGGCTAAAATCAAGTCCGTTTGCAACTGAAAACGAGCATCTAACGGAATTTTTACAACACCAACATTGTTGATACTTGCCGAAACTTCATACATTCCATACGTCGGCGGACAAATAATAATCTGATCTTGAACGGGTTCACAAAAAATCCGAATCAACAAATCAATCACTTCATCGCTGCCATTGCCAATAAAAATTGACTGACTGTTCACGTTTTTCAAATCCTGCAAACTCGATTTCAGCGCTTTTTGAAAAGGATCTGGATACCGATTGAGCGTTCCGATGGGATTTTCGTTGGCATCTAAAAAAATGCCTTCCTCTCCACTCCATTCATCTCTCGCACTCGAATAGGGTTGCAAATTCAAGATGCTCGGCCTTACTAATTCTGAAATATTTCTCATCAATTGAGGGTTTTTAAACGAATAGAAACTGCATTCTTATGCGCCGATAATTGTTCGGCTTCTGCCATGATTTCGACAACTTTTCCGATATTGAAAAGTCCTGTTTTGGATATTTCTTGAAATGTGATTTTTTTAATGAAACTGTCCAACGAAACTCCGCTGTAATTCCTTGCATATCCGTTGGTTGGCAACGTATGATTTGTGCCACTTGCATAATCGCCTGCACTTTCTGGACTGTAATTTCCTAAAAAAACAGAACCCGCCGAATCAACTTTTTGGATCCATTCTTCGTAATTTTCAATGGCTAAAATCAAATGTTCGGGTGCATATTGATTGCTAAAATCGAAACATTGTTGCAGATTTTCAAACAGAACAGCGCGGCTGTTTTGCAAGGATTTGAGCGCAATTTCATTTCTTGGCAAGTCTTTCAATTGGTTATTGATTGCGATTTGGACATTTGAAATTAAATTCTCATCGTTCGACAGCAGAAAAACCTGACTGTCAGCACCATGTTCGGCTTGCGAAAGTAAATCGGCTGCCACAAAATCGGCATTTGCAGTAGCATCGGCAATCACTAAAAGTTCGCTTGGTCCCGCAGGAAGATCCATCGCAACACCGAAATTTTGAGCTTTTTGCTTCGCTGCCGTAACAAATTGATTGCCAGGGCCGAAAATTTTATCCACTTTTGGAATGGTTTCTGTGCCGAAAGTCAATGCTGCAATGGCTTGCGCGCCACCAATTTTAAACACAGTTGAAATGCCAATGAGTTGTGCTGTAAACAAAATAGCAGGATGAATTTTTCCTGATGCGCTAGGCGGAGTACACAAAACAATTTCTTTGCAACCTGCCAATTTTGCGGGAATTCCCAACATTAAAACTGTGGAAAATAAAGGCGCAGAACCACCGGGAATGTACAAACCTACTTTTTCAATCGGACGACTTTCCCGCCAAACTCGAACTCCTTCCATCGTTTCGGTTTTGACGATTGTTTCCTTTTGCGAAGCGTGAAATTTTTCAATATTGTTTTTTGCCAACAAAATAGCTTGTTTTAATTCATTGGAAATCATTTCATTCGCTTCTTGAAACTCAGTTTCGGTCACTTGTAAAATTTCGAGGCTTACTTTGTCAAACGCTTCTGTATATTTTTTCAAAGCAGTGTCACCGTTTGCTTTTACTGCATCAAAAATGGTTTGCACCGTATTTGAAATGTCCTGAAAATCAATCGTTGGACGAATTATGAGCGAGGACCATTCCTTTGGATTTGGATATTTTATAAAATTTATCATTGAGAAATAATTTAAAAATTAGAGGATCATTTTTTCAATCGGAATCACGAGAATACCTTGAGCACCAGCAGTTTTGAGTTGGTCAATCACTTCCCAAAACGCATCTTCTTTGACCACAGAGTGCAAACTACTCCAGCCCTCAATGGCAAGTGGCAAAATGGTCGGCGATTTCATACCCGGTAAGATTTGGCAAATGCTTTCAATAGCATCGTTGGGTGCGTTCAACAAAATGTATTTATTTTCAGATGCGTTGCGCACTGCTTTGAATCGGAACAGAAATCGGTCTAAAATGGCTTGTTTTTCAGACGATAAATTTTTGTTTGCCACCAAAACAGCCTCGCTTTTTGTCACAATTTCCACTTCTTTGAGGCCGTTCATGAGCAAAGTGCTTCCAGTGCTGACGATGTCGAAAATAGCATCTGCCAAACCAATGCCTGTAGCAATTTCAACACTTCCGCCCAAAGCTTCGATGGTTACTTGTACCTTTTTTCGATCAAAAAAATCTTGTAAAATGTTCGGATAGCTCGTTGCGATTTTTTTGCCTTCAAAAAAGTTGACATCTGTATAAATTTCGTCTTTTGGAATGGCCAATGACAAACGGCACGAAGCAAACCCTAATTTTTGAATAATTTCAATGTTT
>JBEILV010000035.1:0-20158 GCA_040379105.1 Flavobacterium sp. | reverse complement strand
TGACGCTAAAAATAAAAGACAAAAAGTAAAGATATTCTTCATATTGATAATTTTGGAGTGGCAAAATTAAGAATATTCAATAGGAACGAGCTTTTTTAAAGAAAAATAATTGAAACCTGCAGGTTAAGAAATTTCTTTGTAAGGATTTCTCTTTTGCCAAACCACTTTTGGTTCGATAAAATTAAAGAGTTTTGAAATCGATTTTTGAAAAATCCAAGAGCGATGTTGCATAAAACCAAAAAGTGGTACTGCCTCTGCCCCTATCGAACTTTTAATTTCTAAAGCCGTACGTCCGAAGTTAATTTGTTCAAAACCATTATTAATTGAATAAGCCACCATATCATACAACATGTTAAGGTAAAGCATTTTCTCTTTTTGAACAGCCAAATCATAGCCTAGGAAATAAGTTTCCATTACGTTGCCATTTTTAATCAATGTATTGAATCCGATCAATTCGCCATTTTCAAAATAACCATACACCAAAAAATCTTCTTTTAGATGTTTTTTCATTTCCAAAAAATGATTTTCCGACAAGAAAAAAGTATTAAAATCGGATTGGTTGACCACATTGAGATAAAGTGCATGCATTTGTTTTTGAAGTAAATCCAAATCTTCGATGCTCAATTTTCTTTTATCGATGCCTACCGCTTTTTTCCGACATCTTTTGTATTGATCTCGGTATTTTTTAGACAAATCGTTGATATAATCATCAAAATGTTGCCAATTCGGACGGCTAAAAAAAATCATGTTGGGTTGTGTGGTAAAGCAAAACCATCGGGGCACAAAAAAAGGTTTCAAACGTTGGGTTTGATGTGCATCAAAATCTTTGAATGTAGTCAGTTTTACATTGATTTTTCGGGCTTGCAACTGTTTTTGAATTTGCTTACAAGCTTGTTCCAAAGCAGTAAGTCCTTCTTGTAAAGAAATATTTTCGTGACAACAAAATGCTTTTTGTCCGCTCATCATATTGTTGCCAACCACCAATGAAGTATCGACAAAATATTTAATAAAAAAATGTTGGATGTTTTGTTTCCAACCTGAAGAAATAATGCCCAAAAAACCCAATTGTTTTAACTGAATGCATTGCACCATTGCAATCCCTGAAAGCACTTCTTCGAGGTAAAATTCAATAAAAAAACACTCCATGTTTTGAGGAGTGTTTTGAGATAAGAAGGAAAGATAATTCTTTCTTAAAAATATAGAATGACCGCCCAAAATATCCCATTCTGGATGAAGTTGGTTAGCATCAACAACAATTTTGGTGCGAATCTTTGACAATTTTACTTATGATTTGCGCCAAAAGTAAAGATTTGGATTGCTAAGTTTTTGTTAAGGTTTCTGTTCCTACACCCAACCACAAACGATACTGCCCATCAACATCATGGTGATTGTCCAATAGCTCACATGAATGAAAATGTATTTCCAAGATTTTCTTTCGAAAAGTCCTTGAATTCCAATCATGCCAAGCGATAAAAACAAACCGCTCATAAATCCATGCAATGCTCCATGTTTGAAAGTTCTAAAAGTTGTTCCGTAATCTGTCATAAAAGCTTGATAAGATGGTTTTGCGGTGGCAATAAATTCGGGACCGCCAGTCATTCCTAATGGGCCAAATTGATGAACACATAAAACCAACAAGATCATCGAAAGCGGAATCGAAAACAAAAGTGTGAATCCGAAAATTTTAAACATGCTTCCTTTTTTCAAATCCTCTTCCGTGAATCCTGTTTCTTTCATCCAAAATTTGCCGAGCACCGCAGGATGGTATCAAATTGCCCCTACCATAAGTGGAACAATCGAAGCCAGTAAAACGGCAGTAAAGTTAATTTCCGTAGTATTAGTTTTTTAAGTTGAGTAAACCAAAGATAATAATTTTTCATTCTGTTAACATTTGTTTAGAAAAAATAAAAAGATTTTGATGCGAAAATGAACTTTTGAAATGTAGTCAATTGTTAAAATTGAAGTGAAGCGTATCAATTCAAAGAAATTCTTTTTAGTTTTATATCACTAAATGTAAAAATGGAAACCATCATTCAATATTTTTCTGAAATCCCTTCCTTGCATCGAGGATTGATTCTAGCGGGCGGCATTGCTTTTTTTTGGTTGATAGAAGAAGCAAAACCACTTTTCAAAATGCAATACAACAAAATTTCGCACGCGGGCATCAATATTTTTTTCACACTCACCACCATCATCGTCAATTTTGGGATGGCTTTTATTTTGGTAAAAACAGCTTTTTTTGTCGATGAACACAAAATGGGTTTGCTCCATTGGTTGCCTGAAATAAATATCGTTCTCTACACAATTCTTGGACTTTTGTTGCTCGATTTGATTGGGGCGTACTTAGCGCATTGGGTGCAACACCGGGTTTCGTGGCTTTGGCGTTTTCATTTGATTCATCACACAGACACTTGGGTCGATACCACCACCGCCAATCGTCATCATCCCGGCGAAAGCGTCATCCGATTTTTATTTACAACTTTGGGAGTTTTCGTGGTGGGTGCACCGATGTGGATGGTTTTTTTGTATCAATCTTTGTCGGTTGTTTTTTCGCAATTCAATCATGCCAATTTTTCAATCACCAAAAAATTTGACAAAATATTGAGTTTCGCCATCGTTTCGCCGAATATGCATAAAGTGCATCACCACCATCAATTGCCTTACACCGATACTAATTATGGTAATATTTTTTCGGTTTGGGACCGTCTTTTTGGCACATTTTCCTATTTAGAAAAAGATAAAATTATATTCGGAATCGATACTTTTCCTGAAGAAAACGAACACAACAAGCTTGTTTCGTTATTGAAAATTCCCTTTTTGAAGAAGCGAAAACCAACAAATTTGGGCTGATATTTTTTTTAAGGAGATTGTTCAAGAATAATTTTTTTTTATTAATATTGATTTAAAATTTAAACCCTATAAAAAGTCAAATTTTTCATCTGATGAAAAAGAACAAAAAAGTTGAAATGACCGCAGAGCTCATCGAACGAGTGGTTACCATGGCACAAGAGGAAAAAAAGCCTTTTGAAGTATTAAAAGCAGAATTTGGACTTTCTGAAAACGAAGTCACAGAAATCATGCGAAAATCCCTTAAAAAAGATTTGTTTGAATTGTGGAAGAAAAAAGCCACAGCAAGCAAACCCAAACCCAAACCTATCGTTGATGATTTCGATGATTTGGACAGCAAATACTACATCAAAAACAAGTTTGACTGATTCATTTCCAAAAAATTGTTTCCTTCAACACCTCCTAAATAAAAATCAAAATATGCATTTTTGACTTTTGTTTGATTCTTTTTTAGGATATTCGTGTCCCCAAAGAAAAACGTATGGATTTTACAATCGAGCAAATAGATCGCATCATTGAAATGGCTTGGGAAGACCGCACGCCATTTGAAGCGATTACGTTCCAATTTGGAATTTCGGAACAAGAAACCATCGCTTTGATGCGAAAGGAAATGAAAGCCTCGAGTTTCAGAATGTGGAGAGCTCGAGTGCAAGGACGCGCAACCAAACACGCAAAAAAACGTCTTGAAGATGTTGACAGATTCAAATGCACAAGACAACGACAAGTGACCATGAATAAAATATCAAAAAGAAAAAGCTAACTAACTCTACTCTATTTTTCTTTTAAGCACCCTTCGGGGTGTTTTTTTTATGCCATTTTCCAAAAAAATGACTACTTTTCACACTGAAAACATTCAAACATATCTCATGAAAAATATCTTTTTACTCCTCTTCGGACTGATCGTCGGTCAATTAACCGCACAAAACATTGAAGGCACTTGGCACGGACTTTTGGAAATCCCGGGAAAACCACTGAAAATCAGTTTTCAAATAGAAAAAAATGAAGGGAAATTTTCTGCCACGATGGATGTTCCTGAACAAGGTGCTAAAGGTTTGCCGATGAATACCATTGCATTCGAAAACAACAAACTCGTGATGAGCTTGGAAATGGCGGGCATTGTTTACGAAGGAATTTGGGAAAATGATGAAAAAATCAATGGCAAATTTATGCAAGGTGGCATGGCTTTGACGCTTAATCTTTCTCGAAAAGAGCAAACAGTCGAAAAACCAAAACGCCCACAAACACCACAACCGCCTTTCGATTATATCATTGAAGATGTTGTTTTTGAAAACACCCTCGAAAAATTCAAATTGGGTGGTACTTTGACCCTTCCAAAAAACAAAGACTTTAAAAGTGTGGTGATTTTGATTTCGGGAAGCGGACAGCAAAACAGAAATTCAGTCTTGTTTGACCACGCCCCTTTTTGGGTGATTGCCGATTATTTAACCAAAAACGGAATTGCGGTTTTAAGATACGACGACCGTGGAGTTGGACAATCAGGCGGCGACGTAATGAAAGCCACCACAGCCAATTTTGCACAAGATGTTTTGTCGGCGGTGCAATTTTTGACATCAAAACCAGAATTCAAAACAAAGAAAATAATTTTGGCTGGTCACAGCGAAGGTGGTTTGATTGCGCCCATTGTAGCTTCGAAATCGAAAGAGGTTGATGGAGTCATTTTATTGGCAGGTCCTGGTGTTGCTGGCGATGTAATATTGAAAGAACAAAGCTATTTGATTGGAAAAGCTTCGGGGCTTTCGGAACAACAACTACAAAAATCGAAGGCCACGAATGAACAGATTTATGCCATTATCAAGACCACCAACGATTTAGAAAAAGCAAAAACCGACCTTCGTCCTATTTTGGAAAGCGAATTTGAAGGTTTGCCCGCCACTCAAAAAAGTCAGGCTGTGGAACAACAATTGGCATCTATTTGCAACTTGTGGTTTCAGTATTTTGTAAAATATGATCCAAAAATGATGTTGTCGCAACTTAAAATTCCAGTTTTAGCCCTTAATGGCGAAAAAGATTTACAAGTGCCTGCACAACTCAACATTGACGGCATCAAAGCCAATTGTGGCAGTAAAAATTTGACCACAAAAATTTATCCCAACCTGAATCATTTGTTTCAAACAGCCAAAACTGGCAACGTTTCTGAATATGCCACGATTGAAGAAACCTTCAACGAAGTTGTTTTGGCCGATATAAAAGATTGGATTTTGAATTTGAAATAAGAAAATTCTTTTCTATTTACGAGCGTAGTTCTTTTGCTTGTTCTGAAAGTTGCTTCTAGAAAACGGTAGCCAAGCGTTAGGGATTGCAGTGGAAATCCTTTTGGGCATTTTTCTTGCCCAAAAGATTGGGAACGGAAAGCCCGACCAGTCACGGCTTCTTCCGATTTTTTTTATCGGAAGAAGCCGACTGGGAACGCCCAAATAAAAAAAATACCTTTGATTTTAACACCAACGCCCCTATCTCAACCTTGGTGTTTTTCATTAATCTTAATTCATAAAATATATTTATGCTTTCCATATTATAGTTAAATAAAAATATATGGATTAAGGTCTTTACATTTGCACTGTTAATTAAAAACTTATTCATTATGAGAAGAATTACAGTTGCAAAAGGCGATGGTATTGGACCAGAAATTATGGACGCTACTTTAAAAATTTTAGAAGCAGCGGGCGCACCATTTGAATATGATTATATTGATGTGGGCGAAAAAGTGTATTTATCTGGCAACACTGCGGGCATTGCAGCCGAATCTTGGGACATCATCCGAAGAAATAAAATTTTCTTGAAAGCACCGATCACGACACCACAAGGCGGCGGTTATAAAAGTTTGAATGTAACGACGAGAAAATTCTTGGGTTTGTATGCCAACATTCGTCCTTGCGTCAGTTTGCACCCGTATGTAAGCACCAAACACCCAATTATGGATGTGGTGATTATCCGCGAAAATGAAGAAGATTTGTATGCGGGCATCGAGCACCAACAAACCGATGAAGTGGTGCAATGTTTGAAACTCATCAGCCGTCCGGGTTGTGAAAAAATTGTGCGTTACGCTTTTGAATATGCCAAATTATACAACCGTAAAAAAGTGACTTGCTTTACAAAAGACAACATCATGAAGCAAACCGACGGCTTGTTTCACGAAGTTTTTGATGAAATTGCGAAAGAATATCCAGAGATTGAAAACGAACATTGGATTATTGATATAGGTGCTGCGAAATTGGCAGACACACCCGAAATATTTGATGTGGTGGTAATGCCAAATTTGTATGGCGATGTTTTGTCAGACGTGGCGGCACAAATTGCAGGTTCGGTTGGATTGGCAGGTTCGGCAAATATTGGTGAAAGCTGCGCCATGTTTGAAGCCATTCACGGATCGGCGCCGAGAAGAGCGGGTCAAAATTTGGCCAATCCAACAGGTTTATTGCAAGGCGCGATTATGATGTTGAACCATTTAGGCGAAACCAAAATTGCTTCTAAAATTCAAAATGCTTGGTTGAAAACCATCGAAGACGGAGTTCATACGTATGACATTTACAAAGAAGGCATCAGCACGCAAAAAGTGGGCACGAATGAATTTGCTGATGCGATTATTGCGAATCTTGGTCAATTGCCTACGAAGTTCAAAGTGGCTGATTATCAAGAATCCGCTGGGATGAACTTACCCAAATACGAACGCAAAGCACCCAAAGAAAAAACATTGGTTGGTGTTGATTTGTTTGTGCATTGGCCGGGTGAAAATCCAGATGTTTTGGCTGAAAAAATTCAGAAAATCAATTTAGAACATGTTTCGCTGAGCATGATTACGAACCGAGGAATTAAAGTTTGGCCAGAAGGATTTTCTGAAACTTTTTGCACAGACCATTGGCGATGCAGATTCAAACCAACCAACGGCGAAAACCTTACAAAAGAAGAAATCATTGCATTACTCACAAAAGGCGAAGCCCAAGGCATTGACATTATTAAGACAGAAAACTTGTATTTGTTCGACGGAAAACAAGGCTATTCGTTAGGACAAGGACAATAAAAAAAAGGGGTTTTATTTCATTTTTGTATTTATTTTTAGCTGGCTGCTCAAGCATTTATGTTTGGGCAGTTTTTTTTATTTCAGGCTATCGATATTCAACATGTAACATTATATTTGAAACACCAACTAATGCACGTAAAAAATAACAACATGAAAAAAACGAATTGGATTTTTGTAGTCACATTATTGATTACAACTTTTGCTTTTGCACAAAAAAGCAAAGAAGAAGTCGGAGTGCAAATCGACTTAAACAACGTACAGAATGACCGAGTGATGGTGACGGTGACACCGCCAAAAATAAAAGACAACGAAATCAAATATTACATTCCGAAAATTGTTCCCGGCACTTATTCTGTTGACAATTATGGCACTTTCATCGAAGAGTTTAAAGCTTTTGATAAAAAAGGCAACAAACTTGAGGTTGTAAAATCAGACGAAAATTCGTGGAAAATCAGCGATGCCAAAAAGCTAGCCAAAGTGACTTATTGGGTAAATGATACGTATGATGTGGAAGACACCCACGATATTTTTTCGCCTTCAGGCACGAATATTTTGGCCGGTGAAAACTTTGTGATCAACACACACGGATTTGTAGGCTATTTTTCTGATAAAAAAGAATTGCCATACAGAGTAGAAATTTTAAAAAGCGAATCGCTTTACGGAGCCACCGCTTTGATTGATTTGGACGCAAGCAATGCAAAAGATGTGTTTTTAGTAAGCCGTTATGCAGAATTGGTGGACAATCCGATGATGTATTCAGCCCCTGATTACGTTTCGTTTATGGTCGATGATATGGAAATTATCTTGGCGGTTTATTCTCCAAACAAAGTGATTACCTCGAAAGATTTGGCTGCCGACATGGAAAAAATGATGCAAGCGCAAAAGAAATTCCTTGGAAAAATCAACGATACTAAAAAATATGCCATTCTTTTATACATGTCGGACATGCAAAAACCCGACGCGAATGGATTTGGCGCTTTAGAACACAGCACTTCCACGGTGGTGGTTTTCACAGAAGCGATGGACATTGCCACTTTAAAACAATCGATGATTGATGTTGTGTCGCATGAGTTTTTTCATATCGTAACACCATTGAGCATTCATTCGGAAGAGATTCATTATTTCGATTTCAATTCCCCAAAAATGTCGCAACACTTGTGGATGTATGAAGGTGTGACAGAATATTTCGCCAATTTATTTCAAATCAACCAAGGTTTGATCGACGAAAATGACTATTACGAGCGCATTGCCCGAAAAGTGATGCAAGCCAAAAACTTCGACGATAAAATGCCTTTCACAAAAATGAGTGCTTCCGTTTTGGCAAAACCTTACAAAGACAACTATTTGAATGTGTATGAAAAAGGAGCTTTGATTGCGATGTGTTTGGACATTGAACTCAGACACTTGAGTCAAGGAAAAATGGGGATTTTGGATTTGATGCAAAAACTCTCCGAGAAATATGGCATCAACAAACCGTTTAAAGATGCTGATTTGTTCAATGATATTGTAGCGTTGACCTTTCCAGAAATCAGAACTTTCTTAGACACTTATGTTGCAGGCCCTACTCCAATTCCTTATGAAGACTTTTTAGCGAAAGTGGGAGTTGCTTTCACAGCAATGGAAGTGCCGGGTAATTTGTTTTTCGAAGGGCAAACCCCTTTTGTGACCATCGATAGAACAACCAAAGAAATTGTATTATTGAAAGGCGCCACGTTGCCAGAATTTTATGCCAAAGCCGGACTAAAAGGCGGAGACTTTTTATTGAGTTTCAATGATAAAAATTACAATCTTGACAATATTTACGATTTGATCAACGAAAGCATGACTTGGAAAGACGGCGATCCGATCAAAATTTCATTTAGAACAGAGGAAACCAAAGAAGTAAAAACGATCGAAACCACGGTTTTGTTGCCTAAAATGAAAGTAGAAGGTTTGATGGCAAATCCTGAAGAAAAAACAGCTTTGAGAAATGCTTGGTTGAAAGAATAATAAGCTTTTCATAAAATATAAAAACGGAAATTTGAGTGAATCAAGTTTCCGTTTTTTTGTTGATGTTAAAAAGATCTTTAAAAGATAAAGTAAACTTACGTGTAATTTATACGCTTAAGTAAATATGAGGTACATATCGATTGTTCCGACTATGCCGCAGGCTACTATCCCGTCGTACTCAAACAAAACGGTGCGGTTGTGGCATATACAAAATTAATTATACAATAAGCCAATAGAAAAACGGATACGGTAATCATATCTGTTTTTTTACTATTTTTACTAAAATGAAAAATAAATATGAAAATTAATTCAACACTATATGTATTACTGTTGACACTTTGGGTATTAAACGGCTACGCCCAATCCTTCCAATGGATCAAAGACGGCGGAAGTTCAGAAAATTTAGGTTCCAATGATTTTGAACAAGTATATAGCATCGCTACAGACAGCCAAAAAAACGTCTATGTTTTGTCAAAAGTCGGGATGAGCAGTTTGAATATAGACGGCAATCCAAAAAACAATTACGACAACCCTGGTTCTACACCAACAGATGTCGTGTTAGCCAGTTTTAGTTGTGATGGAACCTACCGTTGGAGTAAAATTATTGGAGGGAGTGGAAGAGAAGCCATCAGTACTGTACAAGTGGATTCACAGGATAATGTATATGTTGCAGGAAGAATTGCAACTTGCAATGATGGTAGTTCTTTACAACCTTTTCCAGGAAGAATTGAAGATGATTATATTTTTACAAATGCGTCGGGTGCTTGTAGTTTAATTTTTTTAGCAAAGTTCAACACAAATGGCGTATTTCAATACGTGAAACGCCCTCAACTTCCAACTACATTAACAGATGCAACAACTTATACAGCTAGTTTTAATTTTCAAATACAAAACGATAGTTTGTATTGGTTTGTGTGGCTTCCGCCGGGGGTATATGCCGAGGGTGGTTTTACCAACAACACCACCGAAACGCATGCGCCTTATGTTTTAAAATATGACGTTGAGGGAAATTTTGTTGAAGCGACCCAATTAGGCACTATTCAAGGTATTTTTAGTTTAAGAGCTAACTATTACCGCAATGCTACCAATGGGTATTATTATATGACATTTGAAAAAACACAATCTTCAAGTACTTTCACTATTAATGGTCAACCTGTAGAGAATACAGCGGCTTTAGTTTGTTATGACAACAATGGGAATTATTTATGGAAGAGAGAAAATACACAACCGATGGCAGGATCACTTGTGTTTTACTCTTTAGATTTTGATCCACAAAATAATATTTATATAGGCGGAAAGATTGCAAGTTCTTCTATTGATAGCTTTATGGGCTTTACTGCATCTTTTAGTGCACCCGCATTTGTAATGAAATTAAATCCAACAGCAGATAATTTGTTGTGGGCATCTCACCATGATACAGTTGGATCTGGTGGTTATGGTGCTTTAATCTACAACGATGATGAAGTTGCTTACACAGGTTGGTGCGCAGGCTCTAATTTCACTTGGGGCAATCAATCCATCAATGTAACAGCCACCAACCAAGGACAAGATGCATTACTAGCCCGTTTCGATAGCGCCACAGGGGCTTGTTTGAGTTTGCATAACATTCCAAGCACCATTGGCTCTACCGATAGAGGCACGGCCATAGCCGTAGATGCTTCCGGGGATTATTTAGTAGGAGGTGGTTTTGCGGCACAAATTTTTGATACCTATGGCGCATCCGTAAACAACGAAGGCGGCACCACCGATTTTTTCATTGCCAAATTTGCCACAGAAGTTTGTAGTGTTTTAAGCAATGAAAATTTTGAAGAAGCAACCCTACAAGTCTATCCCAATCCGGCTAGTGATTTTGTCACAGTATCAGTCAAAGAAAACACAAGCTACGAACTCTATACCCTCACAGGACAAATCGTCAAACAAGGTAATTTCACAGCAGTCAACAACACCCTTGTCGTTCAAGATTTATCTAGCGGTTGTTATGTACTGCAACTTAAAAATGAAAAGGGCATTTCACAAACCATCAAAGTGTTGAAAGAATAAAAAAAAGTACAGCTTTGACAACTTAACAAAAGTTGTCAAAGCTTTTCATTATAGAACAAAAAAAACCACCAACTTATGAGTTGATGGTTTCTTAGTAGCGGGAACTGGACTCGAACCAGTGACCTTCGGGTTATGAGCCCGACGAGCTACCTACTGCTCTATCCCGCGCTATATTTTGATATAATTTCTTGCGCTTTTGTGAATGCAAATATACAGCCTTTTTTATTAAAACCTACAAAAAAATTTTATTTTTTTATTTCGCTTATAATCAGCGCAAAATGCCTATTTTTAAATCAAAAATGAAGATTCTTCTCACAGGCGCCAATGGCTATGTTGGCAAAAGATTGCTGCCTGAGTTGCTCAAAGCAGGCCACGAAATTACGTGTGCCGTTCGAAACAAACAACGCATTGCTTTGGATGCCGTGACTTTAAACAAGATAAAAATCTGGGAAATTGATTTTTTGAACCCAGTAGATCTAAAAAATATCCCGCAAGACATCGATGTTGTTTACTATTTGATTCATTCGATGTCGTCGTCTTCTGAAGATTTTGATGTTTTGGAAGCAACCGCCGCTCAACATTTCAATGCCTACATGAACTTGATGCAACCGAAACAAGTGATTTATTTGAGTGGCATCATCAACCACGATGTTTTGTCGAAGCATTTACAATCGAGAAGCAATGTGGAAAACATTCTGTACCAAGGAAACTACAATGTTACGGTTTTAAGGGCGGGCATCATTGTTGGGTCTGGAAGCGCATCTTTTGAAATCATTAGGGATTTGTGCGAGAAATTGCCGTTTATGATCACACCAAAATGGGTTTTAACGAAAGCGCAACCCATTGCTATTCGGGATGTGATTACGTATTTGATGGGTGTAATGTTGAGAGCAGATTGCTATCAAGAATCTTTTGACATTGGTGGCCCGAATGTTTTAACTTACAAGCAAATGATGCAATTGTATGCAAAAACGAGAGGTTTCAAAAATTGGATTGTCACTGTGCCGGTTATGACACCCAAATTGTCTTCTTATTGGTTGTATTTCGTTACGTCAACATCTTACAAACTGGCGTGCAACTTGGTGGACAGCATGAAAATGGAAGTGGTTTGCAAAGACCAACGGCTTCAAAAATTGCTCAACATCAAACCGATTTCATACACAGATGCCATTAAATTAGCATTTTTAAAAATTGAACAAAACTTAGTGATTTCGAGTTGGAAAGACAGTTTGGTGAGTGGTCGCTTTCAACACGATTTGACCGAATTTATACAAGTGCCCAAATTCGGTTGTTTGAAAGACCATCAGCAAATACAAATTTCGAATCCAGAAACAGTTTTAGAAGCGATTTGGAAAATTGGTGGCAACCATGGTTGGTATTACGGCAATTGGCTGTGGCAAATTAGAGGATATATAGATAAAGTTTTTGGGGGAGTTGGTTTGCGAAGAGGACGCACGCACGCAACCGAATTAGCGCATGGCGATGCTTTAGACTTTTGGCGGGTTTTGCTGGCAAGCAAGGAAGAGCAAAGATTGTTGCTTTTTGCAGAAATGAAATTGCCCGGCGAAGCTTGGTTGGAATTTAGAATTGACGAGCAGAATGTTTTACATCAAATTGCGACGTTCAGACCGAAAGGTTTGCTCGGAAGATTGTATTGGTATAGTTTGATACCGTTTCATTTTTTTATCTTTGGCGGCATGATCAAGCGCATTGCCAATTCAAAAAACAAAGACAAATGAAAAAATTATTCGTGTTCGTATCGCTCGCAGTTTTGTTTGTGGGTTGTAAATCAAAACAAGCAAAAACCTCAGAAATCGATGTTTTATTCCATGTAATGAAAGGTTATTATACTTCTGAAAAACAATCTATTGACGATAAAGATTACTACAACATTTCGCTTCGAATGACCCCTATATGGAAAGACAAAGGACATTATCTATTTGTGGAGCAAGCCATGGCATCGAAACCCGAAAGTCCTTACAGAGTGCGGGTTTACAGACTTGTTGAAGGCAAAAACAACACGATCATCAGTGAGATTTATACAATAAAAAATGAAAAAGATTGGATTGGGAAATGGGCAACACCCGAATTTTATGAAGCTTTGCCGATGGATGCGCTTGAGTTGAAACAAGGTTGCGAAGTGGTGCTTAAAAAAACGGGCGTCAACGAATATCAAGGACAAACTGGTCATCAAACGTGCGCAAGTGAATTGCGAGGTGCCAAATATGCTTCGTCTATCGTGACGATTGAAAACAACCGTATGATTTCGTGGGACCAAGGTTTTGACGCCAATGGTAAACAAGTTTGGGGAGCTGAAAAAGGCGGTTATATTTTTGAAAAGCAGTAAATGAGTTTAGAAAATTTCAAGCTAGCAGAAACAAATGACTTGTGGCAAATTATGGAAGAAAGGAAAGATTAATATTACCAATAAAAAGATAAAATCAAATTTCCTTCTTACTGATTGTTCTTAATTCTTTTTTATTCCGCTATCCAATTTTCAATTTCAATATCATTTAAACGGTCAAAGTCACGCACATTTCTTGTCACTAAAGTTAGATTATTATGAATGGCAGTTGCACCAATGAGCAAATCAAAATCATCCACTACAATTCCTTTTGTTTTCAATCTTGCTTTTTCTTTAGCATAAATATCAAGTGCTGGAAAGACTGGAATAATTTTAAATTTCGCTTGAAATTCATCGTTGTTCTTTCTGTTTTTCTCTTTTTGCACGCTATTTTCAGCGCCATATTTTAACTCCGCAATTGTGATTTCAGATAGGTAGCAGTTTTCTTCACCTATTTCCTCTATTTTTCTGTGTAGTTCAAATTTCCCTTTGAGGAAATAAATACAAATATTAGTGTCAAGCAGATATTTTTTCACAATACTTCTCTTTTTCTATTGAAGTTTCTTGCGCTCTTTATTTCAGATATGATTTCGTCCGCAGATTGTTCTGACTCCCAAGAACCATAAAGAGAACTTAACGAAACTTCTTTTTTTGTTTTTTTTGAGGATTTCATTGATTTAGAAAGTCTAGCTATTAACTCTAATTTACTATCCACACTTAAATTTTCCAAGATCGAAAGATAATGATCTATCAGTGTTTTATTTATATCAGCTGTGTTCATCTTTAATTAGATTTTCACAAAATTACAAAAATATCCCACACTTTTGATTCTAAAGGTAAAGGTTTCAAAATGAGCTAAATTGACAAGCTTCATTGTTCTTTATTTCACTTCATTATTAAAAATTTCACGGTAAACAGTAGGTTTCGATATCGATAAATAAATTCTGAAAATGAAACTGAATTGCAAATTTTAGTTCTTTGGAAAAGATTCTTTTTTTATTTCAATATGCCTTGCATTTTATCTATATGTCATGACGTTTTCTTGCTGATGTGTTGATGATTTGTATTCGAATAATTGAAGGTTTGTTGCTGATCCGTTGAGCAAAAGATGTACAGAAGTCCGAAAAAAGATGTTGGGAAAATGAAGAAAAGATGTACAGAAAATGAAGAAAAGATGTACAGAAAATCTCTAAGGCTTAAAATTCGTTTATAATTAACTATAAAACAACGCATTACAAAGCTACACAAACGTACAAAATTCGTCTTGATTTTAGGTGTAAAATCAGCTGTTTTTTTAATTGATTTTTTATTGCGATGCGTCTCTTTTTTAGGGTTATAGAGTTATTTTTTGCGGCTGGCTTGTCCCGGATTTCGGGAATTCGCTGATTTTTATTATCATTAGCAACCACAGCTTGTCCCGAATGTAGGAAAATAATCGATTGGTTCAATTGAAATTTTTCAGATTTCTGGGTTGCTTGCGTGAGCGGTTGCAGTGGAAATCCTTTTTTGGCTTTTTCTGCCAAAAAAGATTGCAACGAAAGACGCGACCCGCCTTTTCGGCGGGGCACGCCCAAAAAAAAGAGCCATTACTGACTCTTTCACTTTTTAGATTTTTAGATTCTTTAGTCCCGAAAGCTTTCGGGATTAGATTCTTTAGATTCTTTAGATAATTAATTCTACCAACGAATAATGGCACTTCCCCAAGTAAATCCACTTCCGAAAGCTGCTAAAACCACCAAATCGCCTGATTTAATTTTTCCCAATTCCCAAGCTTCTGTCAAGGCAATCGGGATGGACGCTGCAGTGGTGTTGCCGTAACTCATAATATTGTTATAGACTTGATCGTCGGTCAATTGGAATTTGTGTTGAATGAATTGTGAAATTCTGAGATTGGCTTGGTGTGGAATCAACATCGAAATGTCTTCTTTGGTCAAATTGTTGGCGTGCAAACCTTCCATGATGACTTCCGAAAAACGAACGACTGCATTTTTAAACACAAATTGTCCGTTCATGATGGGAAAATAACTTTCGTCGTCGGGATTGTTGTCTTTGATGATGTCGTTGACCCAACGACCGCCCATTCCTGGTGCGAGCAAAGCCAATTCTTCGGCGTGTTGCCCTTCAGAATGCAAATGCGTGGAAAGAATTCCTTTGGTCAAATCTTCTTCCCTAGACACAATGGCTGCTCCTGCCCCATCGCCAAAAATAACAGAAACGCCACGACCACGGGTTGTCATGTCTAATCCATAAGAATGCAATTCAGAACCGATAATAAGGATGTTTTTATACATGCCCGTTTTGATGTATTGATCGGCCACAGAAAGTGCATAAACAAACCCCGAACATTGGTTGCGCACATCGAGCGCACCTACGGTTTTGAGCCCTAAATCGCGTTGCACCAAAACACCCGGTCCTGGAAAATAATAATCGGGACTCAAAGTGGCAAAAATTATAAAATCAATGTCATCTTTTTCGATGCCAGCACGTTCGATGGCAATCTTGGCAGCTTTCACGCCCATGGAAGTGGTGGTGTTGCCATCGCCTTTTTGCACATGTCGGCGTTCTTTGATGCCGGTTCTTTCCTGAATCCACGCATCGTTGGTGTCCATTTTTGCAGACAAATCATCGTTTGTAACTACTTGATCTGGAACATAAAATCCTAACCCTGTTATCTTTGAATGAAACATAAATTCGTTATTTTAGGTAGCTATTTTTTATAATTTTTCAAAAAACACAAGCCAAAGTAGTCATTTTTTATGAAATCAACGTAATTTGAATCAATATTCATTCACTTTTTTTATAATTTAGAATCGCTAAAATATCAAGCAATCGTTAAAAAATATCATTTAGGCATAATTTTTGGTAAATTTGAATCAAAATTTTAGATGACTATGCGTTTTGCAATTCTATATTTATTACTGATTTTCAATTTTATACATCTTTTGGCACAACCCACCGACAAGAGCAATTCATTGCCTAGTCCTGATGGTTTTGGCACGACTATAAAACCCAAAGGAGAAGAAAAAGCAAAGCCAAAACCAAAAACTTTTGAAGAAAATAAGTTTGAAGAAAATGCGCCAAGTTTGATTACGCCCAACAATAGATTGAGCATGACCAAAGATTACGGATTTAAAAAACCAGTGTATGAATACAAGCCCGCTTGGTTGAATCAAGACGACGGAATGCACGATGAATATAAGGTGGACAAGCATTTTGGCGATTTTAAGGTTCATTCTGAAAATGTAACGTTGGTTTGTCGAGATCACATGTATGTTGATGGAGATCGGGTGCGGGTGATGTTAAATGGCGAGGTTGTTGAACATGACA
The DNA here is from genome assembly GCA_040379105.1 of Flavobacterium sp. Taxonomy (GTDB): domain Bacteria; phylum Bacteroidota; class Bacteroidia; order Flavobacteriales; family Flavobacteriaceae; genus Flavobacterium. Next base: position 3,572 of record JBEILV010000035.1, on the reverse strand, counting down.
TTTTCTTGCTTGCTCAAAACAGAGAAATCAAAATCAATTTGAAAGAAGGCAGAAACGTTGTGGAAGTGATTGCGCTTAATCAAGGCACTTCGGGACCGAACACCGCTGCTTTTCAGGTTTTTGATGACAAAGGATATTCTGTTTTAGAAAACATTTGGAATCTTGGAACGGGTGTGAAGGCTTCTTTTGTTGTGGTGAGGTATTGATTTTTTGCCTATAAAAGAATCTCTTTTTACTGATCATCTTATTTTTATATTTACAATGCTGTCTTAGCCCCGATTGAAGCGGAAAGCCCGTAAAGCAAAAAAAGCTAATTTTTGTTGGTTTTAAAAAGCGACCAACGGAATCCCGATAAGAATCGGTACTAAAGGCCTAAAACCTTACAAAAATGCTTTTTTTGCTGCGGACTTGTAGCGAAAAGCGGGAGAAAGCTCCTGAAAAATCAAACTATTGTTCTGAATGTCAGGTTGATTCTAGGCCCGATGGGTTTGGCGGTTTTGGCGATTTGATGTTTCCAAAAATGTTGCGTGGTACCTTTCATGAGCAGTAAACTTCCTGAGGCCAATTCTATTTTTAATTTTTGATCTTTGAGCGTGTTGTGTTTCAAATAGAACGGTCTTTTTTCGCCCAAACTTAACGATGCGATGACGGGATTATTGCCCAATTCTTTTTCGTTGTCGGCGTGCCAACCGTTGCTGTCTTTGCCATCGCGGTACAAATTGATTAAAACGGTGGTAAAATTATGGTACGCAACGGCTTCAATTTTCGATTTTAAATTGAGCAACAAAGTTGACCAAGAATGTGGTTGCATGATAATATTGGAATATCGATACGGCATTCCGTCGTTTCCGTAGAGGGCTGTGAGCCGAGGTTGGTCATATTCTTTGCCATAAACGGTAATTTTGTCGTGTTGCCAAGGCGTTTCTTGCAATAATTTCTGAAACAAAAGGTTGGCTTCTTTTGGAAGCAAAAAATCTGGTTGGTACCAAATTTCGGCATCAGGCAGGTTAAAAACGATTGGGCTTGAAGTTGAATCGAAGGGTAATTCCATGATTTTAAACGTATTGATAAGCCCAAAACATCAAGCCAAATTGCAAAGGCAAGCGAAGGATTAAAACCCATTTTGGCAATCCCATCGCTGCTTTTGGTTCGGTGAGCATGTAAATATGTGTCATAAAAAACAAAGCAAGCATCAAAATGACACCCCAAGCCGCAAGACTTTGCGTAGTGGAAAACAACAAACCGATGCCTAAAATGATTTCGGCAATGCCCGATAAAATGTTGAGTTCTTTGGGATATTTGAGATAAGGCGGAATGATTTTGATGTAAATTTTGGGATTTCGAAAATGGTTCAAACCAGCCAAAACATAAATAAAAGCCATGAGATAAAGATGCCAAGGAGTTTCCATTGAATTTAAATTTGAGCTAATTTATTGTTTTAAATGGAACATTTGGACATTTCTAATGCATTTTATGGTTTGTTGAACTCAAAATCAAGATTGCTTTTTGATTTGGATATTCATTAAAACAATGGCAGAAATGATGAGAATAATGCCCAACCATTGCAAGAAAACCACTTGTTCATGCAATAAAAAATAAGCCATCAAAACGGAAACTGGCAACTCGAGAGAGGCCACGATACTGCCCAAACCAATGCCCGTGAGCGGAAAACCTGCGTTGAGCAACATGGGCGGAATCACAGTGCCAAATAAAGCCAAAACGATGCCCCATTTCATGAAAATTTCAAGATTGAAGGGAGTTTGTTGTGAGTAAAAAGCAAAGCCAAAAACGATGATGGCTCCACCGAAAAGCATCCACAAACTTCGCTCGGGAGCAGATAAATGAGCGGCTATTCTGTTGGAAGTGAACATTGTGGTGGTGAAAGAAGCGGCTGCGAGCATGCCCCAAAAAATGCCGCGCCAATCCAATTGAATTTCTTTTGACAATATATTGGTGGCTAAAGCAGTTCCAATCAAAACAATAACAACAGCGACAATTTTTCGGAAAGACGGTGCTTTTCGTTCCAAAAAAACATCGAGCACTACAGCCATCCAAACCGTTTGCATGAGCAAAACAATGCCGATGGAAACAGGAATATATCGAACCGCTAGATAGTAGAAAACACTGGTCATGCCGAGTGAAGTTCCTGCTAGAATGAGCTGAAATTTGTTTTTTGAAGAAGCTTGAATTGCTTTTTGCTTTGTTTTTATTTTTTGAAAACCTAAAACGAAGACCATTCCTAAAATTCCTAGTACAAATTGAGAAACAGTGACCTCAGCGGTTGTAAAATTTTCAAGATAGGCTAATTTGACAAAAGTGGCCAACATCCCGTAACTACTTGCGCCTAAAGCCACTAAAAAAACACCTTTCAAACTTTGGGTTGTGTTCATGATAAAAATTTGGGGGTGCAAATATAGGGCGATTTAGTTAAAATCAAATTTTTGTGGTGGAAGTTAATCATCAGCAAAAGCCACAAATTCGGCATCATTTTGGAGCAAAAAATTTATTTGATTAAAAAAAAAGAAGCGTTTTGCATGGCAATCGCTTCTTTAAAAAACCAATTATTTAGTAAACCGAACCTTGTAAAAACTACTTTTAAAACAAAACGATGTTATAAACATTTCCATTAGAATGCGTGTAAGTGGCGGCATTGTCGCAAGTATTGTTTCCATAGTCCAAAACGCCATCTAAAACGTTCCCTTGTAAATCAAGTTTGCCTTGCGACACATGATTGCAACTAAATTTTTTAATCAGCGGTTCGATAATAGAAACGTTTAAAGATGAACCGCCTTCTTTTGCGATGGTATGACTTCCAGAAGTGATTTCGTAAATATTGTCGGCTAAAATCAACGTGTTCACTCCCGCAATTTGTTTGACCATTCTCGTTTCTTGGTGATTGAAAACATCGCCGGCAACGTTGGTAATTTTTCCATTCATGATGGTTCGGGACCACTCAGGAATCGATGGATTCGTCGATAAATTTTCGTAAACAACAGTGCCTTCCACTTTCCTGCCATTGACATAATAATTATCACCTCTTTCAATGGTTAGCATACTGCCATTATTCAACACAAAGTCTGAAACAGTAATTGTAATGATTCCCGAACGTGTAATGCCATTATTAACACATTCAGTTCCAAAATCTATCGTGAAAATCTTAGGAAAAACTCCTGGTGCTGTATTGTTTACCGACACGTCAGCACACGTAGCAAATTCTACTTGATTTGCAATAACTCTTGCAGCATAGCTCGAATTGTCTCTAGAAACTTCAATTCCAGCATTAAAATCAAGTTCATTCGTAAAATCAATATCTGCGGACGCACTGAGCAATTGTTGATCAACCGCAAGATTTTCCTCTCTGTTACACGAAACCAAACCTAAAGCAATCACTGAAAACAGGACAGCAAATTTTCTGTAGTTTTTCATAAAATTGATATTTTTCTTCATTGACTTTTATTGGTTAAAAAAGTTTAAACTCAATGCAAATTATTTTATTTCATCCATTAAATCTTCCAAATGGACTTTAAGCGCATGAACAGAAATACTAATTTCCCAAAAGGAAATTGCTAATG
>JBEILV010000034.1:0-20396 GCA_040379105.1 Flavobacterium sp. | reverse complement strand
ATCGTGATTTCCCGGACTCCAAAAATCCATCCACGATGAAAGTTGATTCGCAATTTCAGCATTTGTGGCTTCAAAGCCAATTTTTATTCCTTCTTCATTGTTTCCTTTCAAATCGTTGATAAATTCTTTCCACTTTTCCAATTTTTCAAGATTTGCTTCCACAACAAACTTTGCATCATAAATACCGTCGGTCATTAAAATTAGATATGAAAAATCGTCTATGACTTTAAACCCAAAACGTGTTGCAAATTTATCACTCGTAAAAATTTCTGGCATCGTTATAAATCGTGTGCCACCACCAAAATCGCCTACATCTAGCCAATTCATTAATTTGAAATCTGTAAAGTCTTTATTAATAACAGCAATCGGGCAATCGCCAACTCCAAATGAAAGAATTACGTAACCAAAATCATATTTTTTAAACAAAGAAAAAATCAATGTGCTGTGAAGTTCTTTCAGCGGAAATTGATTTTTAAGCGCAAATTCTTCTAGTTTGTTATGCACATGTTTTGCACAACCACCTAGATATTTATAAATAAATTTACTGATTTGAACTTGCGTTGATGCAATATTTGGGGTTGAATTCGTGTCAATAGTTTTATCTTCTTCTTCCTTATGAATCATCAAAGTTGAATCTGCTTCGATGTCAGCAGAGAATTCAGCAATTGGCTCTGATGGACTATTTTTGCATTCCCGATCATGCTTTTGCAAAAGTTCATCAAAAAAAACAGACACTTGTTGATTGAAATTTATTTCGAAAAAATTCATCACTTCATTACAAGCAATTTCTGAACCTTTTCGAGCATTTTTTGCACTTCCTGCACCATCTGCAACCGCCACAACGCTCCACCCTGTTTTTTCAAAATATTGAAACGCAAAATCATCGTCTCGAAATGAGCCTACATTGGCATGCGAACGACCTCTTTTTGAGGCAACTACAATATTTTTATCGCCTAATTTCTGGAAATCTGCCACATTATCTTCTTTCCAAAACGGATCAGCCTGATTGCTTTCTAAGTTTTTCCATAGCGATTTCGGATTTGCATTGATAATGAGATTGATGCGCTTTAGGTGCAATGAGCTGTTTTCGTTTTCGCCTTTGACTCTGAAAAGTAAATTTATTTTAAAATCCCCATTAACGGTTGGATTTCCGTAAATCAGATCTTCATCTTTGTCATACATCAAACCAGTTTGGTCTAAGCCTTCTATTTCGTAAAATTGAATGGCGTTCCATTTCAACTGCTCAAAATCAAATTTATAATGGTATGGTTTTCCGACCGTTCCGTTTGGGATTTGAACTTGTGTATCTAAAATATCGTTGGTACTTTCTTTGATTTTCCAATGTTCCATGATGGCTATTTGGTGTTTTGAAATTATGTCAACCGATTGAATAATAGTTGCGTCGGCAATAAACTTTTCAAACACCTCTTTGTTTTTTGAGGTAATTGAAATGTTGTTGCCCACTAAAAGCCTTTCAACAAATTCTTTTGTTTTCGACATTTTATCCGAGTGTTCTGTTCACATCAAAACCGCCCTCGCCCATTCCATACGAACCTTGATTGCCGCACCAAGGACAAATATTCAACTCTTCATCGCCAATGCAATGAATTTTTCCACATTGACACATCGCAAATCCATATTGATTGCCGCAACACGGACAGGCGGGTGCGCCCATCAATTCGTCGCTGCTTATTTTGGTATTGCTTCCCGTATCGTCGGTCAATTCAAAATAAGAATTATCGATTTGATAGCCGGCAATCAATCGATAAGCGCGCGTTTCCAAACCAGCAAAACCAGAGGGTTTGACGAACCTTTTATATTTCATCAAATAGGGTCGTTTTGTGTTTTGACATTTTGCAGCCAAAACAACAAAATTTTGATCCACATATAAATTGGGTGCGGGCTGTTTGGTTAAATCAATTTTAGAAATCGTATCTCCATCTATTTCAGCCAATTCGAAACCTGAAGCGTTTTTTTCTACACTGATGCTGCTTGTTTTGATCGAATCTGTAATCCATTTAAAAAATTTTACGTAGTCTTCTTCTTTTGTGTTGTTGAAATGCAAGACATTTTCGGTGATTTCGCTCAAAAGTTGGGTATCTGTTTCATTTCCAAACGAAATAGCCACTAAATTGGCTGTTTTAGACCAGTTTTGTTTCCATTCGTTGATGGCGGCTTTAGAGTCGTCGGTGGGCACTCCGTCTGTAAATAAAAAAACGATGGGTTTCCAGTCGCCTTTTTGTTCGTAAGTGGTTTTGATGGTGTTTTTTCTTAATTCATACATCAAATGTCCCAACCCTTTTCCTAAAGAAGTGCCGCTTCCGATAGGAAATCTTGGTGGATAAAAACTCACAATTTCCTGCAAAGGCACCAAAGTTTTGGCTTGACCTGCAAAAATAATGATCGAAACCCAAACCGTTTCAATGGCATGAGGATCTTGTTTGATTGCTTTAATGATGGTTGCCATTCCTTCTTCCACGAACTGAATTTGTTCGCCTACCATGGATTCGGAAACGTCGATTAGGAAATATATAGGTAGTTTTCTCATTTGATTAAATTAAGTTGATTAAAAACAAAAGTAAAATCAGCAATATAATTTGGGACATATCCACGAACAAACCATAACCCACTTGAAATGGTTTAATGCTATTTTTTACAATGCTAAAAAAAGGATCGAAAAGACGTTCAAAAAACGAAAATGTTGTTCTGTATTTAGGATTCAATTTGTCTTTGTAAGGCAACAATTTTGAATACAAAAACAAACCAACCACTAGCATATTCAAAAAAAACAAGATTAGAAATTTCATATTACTAATGTTATTTCGCTTGGTGGTGGCGGAAGCGCAACACTTTCGCCCGTGCCTTGGCTTTTGTTTCCTTGTTCGATTGTTTCAGAAACCCATCTAAAAAATTGCTTTAGCGTGGCGCTGTCTGCATTGTCAAGATGGACAACATCGTCCGTAAGAATTTTCAATTTAGAGTCGTCTGCCAAATTTCCTGCGGCACAAGCAATGATTGCACCAAAATTTAAAGTTCTAATTCTAGGCGCCATTTCATTATACAATTGAATATCAGAAGGTTTTCCATCCGTAAAAAGAAACAAAAGTGGTTTCCAATCGCCTTTTTGGGTTTCGGTACTTCTTCTGATGTCTGCTTGCACTTTGCCGTATAACAATTCTAGTGCTTTGCCAGTATGCGTTGGTCCACTTTGCGGACAGGTAATTTCTGGCAATTGAAACATCGCCAATTCAGTTAACGGACAAATTTCATTCACTTCTCGATCGAAAGTAATGATACTAATCCATAAAGAATCAAGCGCTTGCGGGTCTTGTCGTAATGTATTGACCATGCCGCTCAATGCATTGTTCAAGGCTTGAATGGGTTCGCCATACATTGAGCCCGAAGTGTCTAATAAAAAATATACTGGTAATCTTCTCATTATATTATTTTCTAAAAATTGAGCGAATGATTGTCCTACCTATTTTTCTCTCCAATCCACCTCTTGTGGTTGGAACGCCTGTTTTCCTTGCAATACTTTGCTTTGCTGCTGTGATTCCTAGCAATCGTGAAAGCGAAAAAGAGAATCCGAATTTTGACATAATGACTATTTTTTTAAACTACAATATTGAGTTCGGGAGGTGGCGGTGGCAATTCTTTAAAACTTGACAATTCCGAACCACTTTCTTCCACTTTTGTAGAAGAAACTCCAATAGAAGCTGTGACCCATTGAAAAAACTTAACAATTGTGGCACTATCGGCCGTGTCTAGACTTACCACATTTTGTGTGATTTGCTTCAAAATATTGGTATCGGCACCACTTCCTGCGGCACAAGCCACTGTAAAAGCAATTTTTCTTTTCTTGAATTCATTCAATCCAGATTGCCAATCGTCGGTGGGAATGCCATCGGTCATGATAAAAACCAAGGGTTTCCAATCGCCTTTTTGATCCATGGTGGTTTTTGCTACTTCGCTGTCAATTTTGCTCGACACCAATTTGAGCGCATCGCCAAGTGCCGTGACACCCGACGCTTTGATGTCCACCATTTGAAAAGAAGCAACATCCGTTAAGGGAATGATTTGCAGTGCTTTACTGTCGAAAGTAATGACACTAATATAAGCGGTTTCGATGGCTTGCGGATTTTGGCGCAGCGAAGAAATCATTACTTGAACTCCATTTTTTACGGCTTCAATGGGTTCGCCACTCATGGAGCCTGAAGTATCTAAAAGCAAATACACTGGTAATCTTCTCATAATAAGCTAGTTTCTAGAAACATTGTAAGTTTGATCACTATTAATGTTGATATTGTAAGTGGACGTATCGGCATCAGGATCATTTTGAATTAAATCTGACAAAACAAGAGCCGTCACGTCTTTTCCACCAATGATGTGTTTGTGGATAGCGCCAATGGTATAAATCGGTCCCCACGGCACGCCCCACCAACCAATAAAAAAGTTCATCAAAGCATAAGGATAGGAATATTTGAAAGAATTTTCATCGTTTTGGATGAAATAAATGTCTGAACTTCTTCTCAAAGTCATGATGACAAAAGAAATAGTAAAAGGGAAAATGACAAATTTTCCCCCTCTATTTACTTTTTCTTTTATTTGACTGAGGCTGAGCCCGTCAATATTTTTTATTTGCATCCTACAAATATGATTTGATAATTCTGTGAATTGTTTGCCCTAAGAAAGCATCGTCTGTTGGGTCGCCAATAGCACTAAATTTCCATTCGCCGTTTCTTTTGTAAAGTTTCCCCATGATGATAGAACGTTTTCCGCTGTATTGAACATCCGACGAAACGTTGTAATCTGCAAAAACAGACTGAACTCTTGTGGGAGTGCCTTCATACATTCTGATTTTTGCGTAAGGAATTTGCGAAAAATCTTCAGCTCCTGCATTGTTCAAAAAGAAGAAAATTTGAGAAACATTTGAATTTAATCTTTTCAAATCCACTGTAATGATTTCATTGTCAAGACCATCATCTCCACCTTTATCGCCTTCCAAATCGTCGCCGGTATGTTTCATTGCGCCGTCCGAAGTCAATAATTTTCCTTTTGGAAGTCCGAACTTTTGAAGAATTTCAACTTTATACAAAGGTGAATACAAATGATCGCAGATGTTGTTTTGGTCGTCTAATAAAACACAACTTAAATCCAAATCTACATTTTGAAGGGTTTTTGAAAGCCCGAAAAGTGTTTTCTTTTCAATTGCACCCCAGTTTACACCCACACAAAAGTTGGTTAATGTTTCGCCAGAGGTTTTTCTTAGGTCAATTTTCTGACCTTTACTTAAGTTAATTGCCATGGTCTATTTTTGGTATTTGGTTAAAAAATCTTGTAATCCACCTTTCATTCCGTTGCCAACCGCTTCAAAACGCCATTCTTCATTGCGTTTGTAAATTCTTCCGAATTCTACGGCTGTTTCAATAGAAAAATCTTCGTCAAGTTCGTATTTTACTGTTTCCTCGTTCGTCAATTGATTGACCACTCTGATGTATGAATTTCTGATTTGACCGAAATTCTGTCTTCTTTCCGCTGCTTTATGAATGGTTACAACGAATGTAATTTCGGCAACATCATTTGAAATTTTAGACAAATCAATATGAATTACCTCATCGTCGCCATCGCCGGCACCCGTCAAATTATCGCCGCTGTGCACAACAGATCTGTCTGGCGATGCCAAATTATTGAAAAACACAAAATGATTGTCGCTGATTAATTTTCCATCTGCGCCCAACAAAAACACAGATGCATCAACATCATAAGCTTCGCCTGTGGCACTTTGATTGCTGTCCCAGCCCAAACCTACTTTGAAACTTGGGAGGTTGATTTTTTCTCTTTGCCCTTTTTCTAAATTTATTGCCATTGTTATTTAATATTTATGTTTAACATTGTTCGTAAAACATTGGTTTGTTCGTCTATATTTTGCAAATCGTCAAGGAATTGCATGGATGAAATTTTTTGATCATAATCATTCAAAACGATTTCAACATCTTGCGGAATCGATTTAATCATGCGTTCAGCTTTGTTTTTCAATTCAATGTTTTTGCGTTTCAATTGCAGGAGCATTTCCTTTTTGTTTGAATTGTTTTTTGAGAAATCTACATTGGGAAAATCGCTTAAAACAATGTTTAAAAACTCATTTTTTTCTTTCAAAAAAACAAAATACTCGTTGCAATGGATGAACTCATAAATTTCTATGAACTGATTGTTGCATTGAAAACCGCATAAAAACTTGAACTTAAACTTCTGAATATTCAATTTGCCTAAAAGCTTTCTTTCAACTTTAAAATCAAAAAACTCATACATTGATTTTGAAGAAATTGCATTCAACTGATCGTATTCTTGGGGTTTTATTTTTCTGTAAAACTCAGCTCCCATTTCATTCGAAAGATCGTTTTTTTCTTGCAAATTCGTCAAATTGGAAACTTTATTTTCAAAAGCCAAATCATTATACAACGACTCCATAAAAGCCTGCATGATGAGATTGTGTGTTTTGACTCTGTCTAAAAAATTGTCCTTTTTAATTTCATTTGTAAATGAATTGATGACATCCGTATTGATTTGAATTTCGTTGATTAAGAGCAAATATTTTTGTTCGATGTTCTTTTTGAGCTTGGTTAACAAATCCAAAAGAGAATCGGTATATTGCAAATGAAACAATTCTAACTTATTGATGTCTAATTCTTTATTTGCTGCAAACATATCGTGAATCACTCTAGTTCTTACAGAAATTGCCATAACTTGACTTTGATCAAAAAAATTAGTTAGAATTTTTAATTTATTTAATCTCTTTTCACTGTCTTTTATGATGGCTGCAAATTCCAAAAACTAGGGTTTTATGATTACGACACAATACTTTTTTTCAATTCTACTTCCAACTGCTGCAAACCAGAATCGAGTTCGCGTCGGGTTTCTGTTCCTTTTTGGTGAATTTGCTTCACTTCCGACAACGTTTCGATGAGCGATTGCGTGGTCATTTTGAGGGTTTCTAAAGAAACGATGGTGTTTTCGTTTTCTTTCGCCACCTCAATACTGTTTTGTTTCAGCATTTCTGCATTCTTTTGCAAAATAGTGTTGGTGGTTTCCGAAACTCTTTTTTGCACTTCAATATTTTGCTTTTGACGTTGTAAAGCCACAGCAAGTGTCAGTTGGTTTTTCCAAACCGGCATTGTGGTCGTCAAAATAGATTGTGCTTTTTCAGCAATAGAAGTGTTGTTGTTTTGCACCACTCTGATTTGCGAAAGCGTTTGCATCATGATAAATCGAACAATTTTCATATCTGCCAATCGCTTGTCCAATCGGTTCGAAAAGTCTCTTTTGTCGGCAATTTGATAATCTTGAAAATTTGATGGGTTGGCATCCATCACCGCCAATTCTTCATTGACTTGTTTCCATTTTATGTTTCCAGCGATGATGTATTTTTCGATTTCTTTAATCTGACTTACATTCGTATCGAACATCGTTTGAAGCGCTGCGTTGTCTTTCGCAGAATTGATCATTCCAGCTTTAACTTTGTTGCTGATTTTGTCGATGTTGCCCGTTACTTTGTCGTATTTCTGAAAAATTTTCTCAACATTCCCTACTAAATTTTTAAGGAATGGAATGCCACTCATGAACTTTTTAAATCCCGATTGATTCAATTCATCAACATCGATGTAATTCAATTCGGTCAACAATTCGTTGATATGAGATCCGACTTCGCCAGAATTATAAGTTCTCACAGAATTCAAAAAAGTGTCGCTTTGCTTTGAGATATTTTGTTGAATTTCAGAGCCAAAGTTAATGATCGAATTGCTGTCGCGTTCGTCCAATTGATTGGAAATGGTTTGATAAGTTGCGATGTCCGCCGCAGGAATTTGCTCTAAATTCACATTTCCATCTTTAGAAATAACCAACGAATTTTCTAGCGGAATCATTTGATTGTTGTCCATTTAGATAAATTTATAAATGATTTTGTTGAATTGTCAAGATGCTTTCTTCAATTTTTCTGTCTTTGGTGGGAACACCAACAGCGTTGAACTTCCATTCTTCATTTCTTTTATAAAAAACACCCAAAACCATGCTCACGCTGCCTTCAAAAGCTTTGTCATTGGCAATGTCGTATTTTGCAAAAACTTCTTGCACACGCGATGGAGTGCCCTCGTAAATTCTGATTGAGGCAAACGGAATGTCTTTAAAATCTTGACCTCTAAAACTATTGATAAAGAAAGCCACAAAATTTGCTTTCGGATTCAATCGAGAAAAATCTACGGTAATGATTTCGTTGTCCAGACCATCGTCGCCGTTCAAATCGCCTGTCAAATCGTCGCCGCTGTGTTTGATGGCTTGGTCTGACGATAATAATTTTCTAAAACTAACTGTGTCAATCAGTGTTTTGTTGGCATCGTAAATGGCGCAACTTCCATCTAAATCAACAGGTTCTTTCTTGGTTCCGAAGAGTCCTTTTTTCTCAATTGCACCCCAATTGATTCCCACACAAACAGATTGTAGTTTACTTCCGTTGCTTTTTTCGAGGTTTATTCTTTGTCCTTTTTCTAAATTAATTGCCATTTCGTATTAATTGTATTTGTTTAAAAAATCTTGCAAACCGCCTTTCATTCCGTTTCCAACCGCTTCAAATTTCCACTCGTTGTTTCTTTTGTAGATTCTACCAAATTCAACGGCTGTTTCAATTGAGAAATCTTCGTCTAATTCGTATTTTACGATGTCTTTGTTGGTACTTGCATCAACAATTCGGATGAATGAATTTCGAACTTGACCAAAATTTTGCTTTCTATCATCGGCATCGTGGATGGTTACGACCACACAAATTTCAGTGGCGTTGTTTTCAATTTTCGACAAATCAACGATTACTTGTTCATCATCGCCGTCGCCATCGCCGGTGAGGTTGTCGCCTGTGTGCACTACTGCTTCGTTAGGAGATTTTAAATTGTTATAAAACACAAAATGAGCGTCGGAAAGTAGTTTTCCGTTTTCGCCCAAAACAAAAACCGATGCGTCTAAATCAAAACTAGATCCTGTGGAAGATTGATTTGTATCCCAACCCAAACCAATGATGAATTTTTGCGCATTGATTGCTTCTCTTTGTCCTTTTTGTAAGTTGATTGACATGAATTTTAGATTTTTATAAAGTTAATATTGTTTTGATATTCAGCGATTTGATGATAATTATTACTAATTGCGAGTTGAAATAAATCTTTGCTTCTTTCTTTTGAAATATTTTCAAGCAAATAAATAAATTGAACTTCGCTCAAATTTAAAATATATTTTATGATTCGTGTGTTAAATTGAAAAGTTTCTCGATTCACCACTTCAATAATATCTTCGATGGTTTTGACAGCAAAATAATTGTAATGGTTTTCAATTTTGGGATGAATTGCTTTATTTTCAAGCGATGCGAAATAAACGAAGTTGAAATCGCCTGTGACATTGTAATCTTTTAAAATTTTGTTGACCGTGTGCTCGTGACTTCCCGTAATTTTAATATCGTCCAAAAGAATACAAAATTTACCCTCGATAAAATTCCGGTCGATGTAATAGGTATCGTTTGAAATCAATTGCACCCGCTGTTCAAAATCAAGGTTGCCATAATCTGTAACGTAGGTTTGATTTCTATAGATTTTAGATTCTAAAGCTGCCTTTTTTTGATTTTTAAAAAGAAAATTATTCAGTTCTTCCTTAAAATAAGAACATAAAAAATTGGAAGCCGTGGGAATGGAAAGATAGGGACTTGGCAAAATAATAATCTGATTTTGAGACAGTAAAACATCTCCATAATCTTTGATAAAAGCATCGAAAAGTTCTCTTGCAAACTTTTGGGCATATCGTTTGTCGCCAAATTTAAACCAGCTGTATTCCACTTCGCTGAATGGACAGTTTTCTTGACTTTGAATTTTATGTAAACTAAAACTTGTATTCACTGTTTTTTATTTTATTAAAAGTGCTTGAAATCCAAAATCGATTGCGCCTTTGTAATCGGCAATTTCATTGTCGCCCACATGCAAAATTTTTGATTTTTCGATGTGTGGCACTCCTTTTTGGATCAATTCGAAAAATTTCTTGTTAGGCTTCGAAAATCCACTTTCGTCCGAATATAACTGAAAATCAAAACTTTCCTCTAGTTCGTAAAAAGCAATGACTTTTCGCAACGTATATCCTTTGATAAAATCCGTGTTGCTCAGAATATTCAAACTTTTCCCCTCTGATTTGACCGTGTTTAAAAACTTTTTTGTGTTGCTGTAAATTAATGTTGGTTTAAACTTCAAAAACAAGCTTTCGGCTTCTTTATAAAAACCATCCAATTTTTCTAATTCAATTTCTTGAATTGAAACATTTAATGAAGCTAAAATCAAAAGATAAATCTCGTTTGTATCGAAGTTTAAGCCCGTTCGTTCGTTGATTGTGTTGCAAAAAACATCGTAATAACGAATTTGTTGCACCACTTTTTCAATGGGACTTTCAATATCGAAATATTCTTTAAACAATAGATTTCTCTTGGCTTTAAACTCAGGATTTGATTTTATTAAAGTTAACCAAAGATCAAATGAAATATGTTTAAAATTATGATAATCAATTTCTAGCTGATCTTTTTGTTGTTCTAAAATCATATTTATTTGATGATTTGACCCGAATAATATTTTTCTAAAAAGAAACCTAAATCGGCTCTATAACCAATCCCTGAAGCTTCAAATTTCCACTGACCATTTCTTTTGTAAAGTCTTCCAAATTCGACGCCTGTTTCAATGGAGAAATCTTCGTCTAGTTCATATTTTGCAATTTCAGTGTTTGATGCTTCATCTACAATTCGAATGTAAGAATTTCTCACTTGACCAAAGTTTTGTTTTCTTCGTTCAAAATCTTCAATCGTAACCACAAAAAGAATTTCCTGGACATTTTCGTTCACCTTATTTAAGTCAACTTTAATTGCTTCATCGTCATCACCATCGCTGTTTCCACCCGTTGGGTCGTCGCCTGTGTGCGACAAAGAACCGTCTGGCGAATTGAGGTTGTTATAAAAGATGAAATACTCTTCACCTAACAATTTTCTATTTCCATCAAGCATGATTGCAGAAGCATCCAAATCAAAATCATGACCAGTTCCTTCGTTGGGATCCCAACCCAAACCCACTGTTATTTTTGATAAGCCAATGTCTATTTTTTGTCCTTTTTGTAAATTAATTGCCATGTGTGTAAAAATTTATGATTCATTACAAAAATGGTTTTTTTATTTTAATTTTTCATTTAAAGAATATTATTTTTTTTGAAAAATCTCGTACTCATTACATTAAAACCTTGAAATAAAAATCTGTTGACATATATTTTACTTTAGATATTTTCATCTCTTTGAAAATTAATTCTGATGACACACATCAAAAAATTGATGTTTCCATCTTGAAATTCAAAGGATTGATAGAATATAATTATTTTGGTCTTTTGTTTTAAAAAATGCATCACAACAAAACACACAAACAATTGAAAAATAGAAATAACATCCGTTTAGATAAAACAAAAAATCCCGCCAAAAGCGGGATTTTTAATAACTCTATTTCGAAAAAAAGTTTATCCTAAAGCAACTCTTTTGAAACCTGTTACTGTCAAACCTGCGTTTACAGATTTGATGTAAGCAGCAACACTCACGGCGTTGTCTTTGATATAATCTTGGTTCACCAAAGTGTTGTCTTTGAAGAAACGGTTTAATTTTCCTTTTGCAATATTGTCTAACATTGCCTCTGGTTTGCCTTCAGCTCTCAATTGATCTTTAGCAATTTCGATTTCTTTCGCAATCGTATCAGCATCTACTCCATTTTCATCTAAAGCAATTGGATTCATCGCAGCTGCTTGCATTGCCACGTTTCTTGATGCTTCTTCTGCACCTTCCACAGCAGCAGAAAGCGCTACTAAAGTTCCGATTTTGTTACCAGCATGGATGTAAGAGCCTACGAAAGCACCTTCTAAACGTTCGAAAGAACCAATTTCGATTTTTTCACCGATTACGCCTGTTTGCTCAATTAATTTTTCAGCCACAGTAATACCGTTATAATCAGCAGCCAAGAAAGCTTCTTTAGTATCAAAATTTAAAGCCATGTTTGCAAAATCATTAGCTAATTTCACGAAGCCTTCGTTTTTACCCACGAAATCTGTTTCACAATTTAAAGAAACAACCACACCTAGTGTTTTTGCTTCGTTTACAACAGCAATAACAGCACCTTCTGTAGATTCTCTATCAGAACGGTTGGCAGCCACTTTTTGTCCTTTTTTTCTTAATACTTCGATTGCTTTTTCAAAATCGCCATCAGCTTCTACCAACGCTTTTTTGCAATCCATCATTCCAGCCCCTGTAACTTGTCTTAATTTATTAACTTCTGCAGCAGTAATTGTTGCCATAATTATGTATTTGATTAAAAGATTGAAAAATTTAAGGATAAAAGTATTATTAATTCAAGAATCAATAGTTACCTAATCTTTAAATCTCTCAATCTTTAAAAATTGATTTTGTATTTATTCTTCTGTTGTAGCTTCTACAGTTTCATCGATTTGGTCTGCTACTGGAGCATCTGCCTCATCTCTTCCTTCTGTTGCGCCTTTGTCTGAACCTCTTTCAGAAAGCCCTTCTTTGATAGCGTCAGTAACAAGCGTTAAAATTTTGTTAATTGATTTTGAAGCATCATCGTTGGCAGGAATTACATAATCCACTAAACGTGGGTCAGAATTCGTATCTACCATTGCAAATACTGGAATGTTTAATTTTTGAGCTTCTTTAATTGCAATATGTTCCGCTTTGATATCGACTACGAACAAAGCCGCAGGCAATCTTGACATGTCAGCAATTGAGCCAAGGTTTTTCTCTAATTTTGCTCTCAAACGATCTACTTGTAATCTTTCTTTTTTAGAAAGCGTCATGAAAGTACCGTCTTTTTTCATTCTATCGATGGCAGTCATTTTCTTTACTGCTTTACGGATAGTGACAAAATTAGTCAACATACCACCAGGCCATCTTTCAGTGATGTAGGGCATGTTGCAAGCCAATGCTTTTTCTGCTACGATGTCTTTTGCTTGTTTTTTGGTAGCAACGAACATTACTTTTCTACCAGAAGCTGCAATTTTTTTCAAAGCTTCGTTCGCTTCTTCAATTTTTGCAGCAGTTTTATATAGGTTGATAATGTGAATTCCATTACGCTCCATATAAATGTAAGGAGCCATGTTTGGATCCCACTTACGAGTCATGTGTCCGAAATGAACACCTGCTTCTAATAATTCTTTTACGTCTATTTTGTTTGCCATTTTGTAATAGTTTACGTTCCGTTGATTAGCAATGCGTCACCTTTTTCGCTTTCAGACTTTCGACTTTCAGACTTTGGACTGCATTTCGATGCTAAACTAATTTCTCTTTGGAAAAAGAAATACGGCAACTTTTGATAATTTACTAATTTAAATAATGCGAAAAATCGATGAATATTAACGTTTTGAGAATTGGAATCTCTTACGTGCTTTTTTCTGACCGAATTTTTTACGCTCTACCATTCTTGGATCTCTGGTTAATAAACCTTCTGGTTTCAAGATGGCTCTGTTTTCAGCATCTACTTCACACATGGCTCTTGCGATTGCCATACGTACTGCTTCAGCTTGACCTGTAATTCCACCGCCATAAACATTCACTTTTACATCAAAATTTGATGCGTTTTCAGTCATGCTCATAGGTTGCATTACTTTGTATTGCAAAATTGCTGTTGGGAAATAAGTTCCTAAAGCTTTTTTGTTTACAGTAACTGTACCGTTTCCTTCAGAAACATACACTCTAGCTACGGCAGTTTTTCTTCTGCCAATTTTGTGAATTACTCCCATTACTTCAAGTCGTTTAAGTTAACGGTTTTTGGTTGTTGTGCACCATGTTTGTGGGCAACACCAACATTTACATTCAAATTTCGGAATAACTCAGCGCCTAATTTGTTTTTAGGTAGCATTCCTTTAATTGCTTTTTCTACTAAACGAGCAGGATCTCTCTGCATCAATACTTTAGCAGACAAGCTTCTTTGTCCCCCTGGATAACCTGTATGACGGATGTAAGTCTTGTCATTCAGTTTGTTACCTGTCAGGTTGATTTTTTCTGCATTGATAACAATTACGTAATCACCACAGTCAGCATGAGGAGTAAAACTTGGTTTGTATTTACCTCTTAAAAGCATCGCTACTTTTGAAGCAAAACGACCTAAGTTATGACCCTCAGCATCTACAACAATCCACTGCTTGTCGGCAGTAGCCTTGTTGGCTGAAACAGTCTTGTAGCTTAATGTGTTCACAATAATATTTTTTAATTAAACATTCCATCCCCTACCGAAGCCTCGGAATTAGGGTTTGCAAAAGTACAATTATTTATTAAAAATGCAAATCGGTTTTTCTTTATATTTTTAATTACTCTAAATCTTTATATTTTACTGTAAAACAATCATTTAATGAACACAAAAGTTTATTCGTGAATTTACTTTTTTTACTTTTGAATTTTAATGTATTTTTGAATGCATTTAACCAACGCTATTATGAAACCAAAAGTAACGATTAAAAACATTGCCAAAGACCTTGGAGTTTCTGTTTCAACTGTGTCAAAAGCATTGAGCGATAGTCCTGAAATCAGCGATGCTACGAAAATAAGAATTCAAGAGTATGCCAAACTTCAAAATTACAAGCCCAACACGATGGCAAAGAATTTGAAAAACCAGCGCACAAATACTTTAGGAGTGATTATACCTAATATATTGAATCCGTTTTTCGCTAAAGTCTTTAGTGGTATTGAGCAAGCTGCCAACGAGAAAGGATACAATGTTGTGACTTACATTTCGAACGAATCGATGAAAAAAGAAATGCAAGCCCTCGATTTGTTGAGCAATGGCACCGTGGATGGTTT
Organism: Flavobacterium sp.; assembly: GCA_040379105.1. Classification (GTDB taxonomy): domain Bacteria; phylum Bacteroidota; class Bacteroidia; order Flavobacteriales; family Flavobacteriaceae; genus Flavobacterium. Next base: position 5,494 of record JBEILV010000034.1, on the reverse strand, counting down.
CATTTTATCGATTGCTGAAGAAACGCAAACTTTAGGCGATTATACGCATTTCAAAAATTTTTTAAAAGAAGGCACACCGATTGTGATGTTTGACCGAGTGACCGACGAAGTACCATGTGACAAAGTGATTGTTGATGATTATGATTCAGCAATTCATGCCACAAAACATTTGATCAAAACAAACTGTAAAAAAATTGCATTACTATCCTCTATTGACAATTTGAGCGTTGGCAAACTAAGAGCTGACGGCTATTTTAAAGCCTTAGAAGATGAAAAAATTGAAAGAAATAATTTCATCATCATTCAAACAGACAATATTGAAGATTTTGACGCCGCTTTAGACCAACTTTTCGAAAAAGAAAAGTTTGATGGCGTTTTTGCTATTGATGAGCACGCAGCTGTTATGGCGATGAAAAAAGCATTAAAGAAGAAAATTAATATTCCCGAAGATTTATCGATCATCGGTTTTGCTGATGGCGTTTGGTCCAGAAGATTGACACCGAGTTTGTCCACTGTGAGCCAACACGGGCCCGAAATAGGAAAAGTAGCCGCTAATATGCTCATCAACAGAATTGAAGCAAAAGTGGTGGACGGGCCGAAAAACTATAAAACAGAAATCATCAAAACAGAACTGCGTTACAGAGAATCGACCCGAAAATAAACTATTGCTCTTCGTTCAAAAGCACCGTACATTGATTGTTGAGGCAACCTAAGTTTTCGGGTGGCATTGCCATCATACAATCTGAAATAACATTGTTTTCAAGATTGAATTGATGCTCTAGCTCATTATAGGTCGTTACTTTTTGCGTGAGCCATTCTAAATCAACATTGTTGGAAAAAACCAAATATTCCCAAGGACCGCCGCAGGGTTTTGAGCCAAAAGCTAAAAAATTGCAACCAGAAGCTGCATCGCAAGGAATTGAGTTGATGTAGTTTTGAATTTCAAGTTTCAAAGCTTGTAATTCTGTTTGTGCATCTTCCGCAGGGGTTTGCGTATTTTCTTCACATTGAAAACTTTGCATCAACATCAAGATTCCGATACAGACGATTAATTTTTTCATTTCTTTAAGTTTTGTTGAAAGATGCAAAAATACGAAAAGGTTGTTTTGGGAAGATTTTTTTTTTAGAGTAATGCGCTTGCAACCCGTTTTGCCCAATCCTCAACATTTAGAGAAATAAAATTGCAAGTTTTAAAAGTTTAATATCTTTTTTTTTACCACTCTCAGAAAATCAAACTTTAGTTTGGTAAAACTAAAACGCTAAAAAGAAACTCATCAAAAATTGTAAAGAAGTATAATTGTACTTATTTTTGTACTTAATTAAATACAAAAATGCAAACAACAACCGTTTCTGATTTTAGAAAAGACATAAAAAACTACTTGGATCTTGTGACCAAGAATTTTGAAACACTGATTATAAATCGCGGGAAAGATGCTGGAATTGTTGTGATGTCTTTGGACGAATACAATTCATTGATGGCAACACAACATGAACTATCCTCTCGAAAAAACGAATTGAGGTTGGATGCAGCCATTGAAAAATTAAAAAAAGGCGCTCATTTTAGCAAGGATTTAATTGACGAATAAATGAAATACATATTTGTTGACGAATCTTGGGAGGACTATTTGCACTGGCAAGCCAATGACAAGAAAAAATTGAAGAAAATAAATGACCTTTTAAAAGAAATTGCTCGAAATCCATACAACGGCATTGGAAAACCTGAAGCATTAAAACATAAGTATGCAGGATTTTGGTCTAGAAGAATAGATCAAGAGCATCGACTGATTTACAAATACAGTGAAGATGAAATATTAATTGCGAAATGCAGATTTCACTATGATTAAAAATTTTAGTAAGTGTTCATTTCTGCTTTAAACTCCTTACCTCTACCAAAAAAACATCAGAACGAATAATTCAAACCCATATTAATGAATCCTGACAAAGTATTCATTTTTATTTCCTGAATCATAAACTCGGATTGAGAAAAATTGTTTTTGAAGTTATTTTCTCTAATGTTCAAGACGTTATTCACATTCAAATAAATTTTTGTTTTTTCGTTTGCCAAAAAATTCAGTTTACCGCTTACATCTAAAATATTGTCGGATGTAAAATTAGTAGCTTCAAAAATATGTTTCGTCGTGTTGATGCGCCAATTCCATTTTTTATTCAAAAAAGTACCCTCCAAATTTAAAAACGGACTAAACGTTTGCAATCTGCTTTCATCTTTGCCCAAAATCGTTTCAAGTTGATTAAAATTACTTAAATAGTTGATTCCCAATCTAAAATTCGGTTTGTTTTTGAAGTAAGAATTCAAACTAAAAGAAGCATTATTTTGAATAAACTTGTTATTGTTGATAATATTCTCTGACAAAATCTTATTGTTGGAAAGTGAACTACTTGATGAAAAATTAAATCCTAAGGGTATTTTTTGAAATTTACGGCTAAAATCAGCAGAAAATGTCCAAGTGTTGCCAAAATTTAAATATTGATAATCTTGAATGGACACTAAATTGTCATTGTTTGAATTCAACACCAATTGCTTTCGGTTTTCGGTATAGGAAATAAAAAAATTAGCAAACAAGCTTTTAGATAAATCAAAAAATGAAAGACCTGAATTGAAAATGTCCGACAATAAGGACTCACTAACCAAATTACTATTTCGTAAAATTGTTCTTTGGTCCTTCACTAAATTGCCAGAAGTAAAATGATAAAGGTTCGGATTGTCAAGTTGGGCAGTGTATCCGATGGAGTAACTGCTGTTTTTTGAAAGACGATAACTCAAGTTGATTTTTGGCAACAAGATATTGATCGTTTCTTCGAAATTATCTCGAACAAGATGATGATTATTTACAAAAGACAAATTGACAGCATATTTAAACTTCTTCTCTCTATCGGACAAAAAATTCAAACTCATCGTATGACTGACTAATGAAAAATGATCCTCGAAAAGATACGACAAACTGATGTTGTTGTCATTAGACAAACTTTCATTGTCGAGCGTAGAAACAAATTTTAAATCTAGGCTACTCTTTTTTAATTTTAAAGAAGCCTTTGCTTTAATTCCCAAACTGAATAGTTCATGATTTGTGTTTTGAATCAACTGTGTGTCATTTAGACCAAAGCCTATAAAATCTCTATTTGATTGATAGTCCTTTGCTGATTTAGCAAAAGAATAATCATTGAACAACACTGCTTCAAACAAAAATTTGTCTGAAAACTTGGTTTTATACTGCGTGTTGAAGCCGTTTTTTAGGCTATTCAATGTGGTTTTGTTTTGAAACAAAGTTTGCGTTTCATCGTTTACAACTAAATTATTCAAGTCTTGCGCCTGATCGTCTAAACTCAAAAACAAGTAGGCATTGGTCTGAAAATAAGACTTTTCGGACAATTTGTTTTCAAATTTAAAAACATTAAAAGCGTATAAAGAACTGCCAAAAGAGGTGTATTCGTCCAATAAATCCGAACTTTCGCCGTCTAAAAACGTAAGCAAACGGGTGTTTTTTTCGGCAAGATTGGTTTTACTCAAAACTGAAACAAATTCCAAACGTTTGTTTGGGGTTGGTTTTCGGGCAAAATTTAAACTTGCATTTTGGGCGTTGATGCCGTTAATGTTATCTTGAGAAAAAACAAAAGGTGGCAGTTCTTCTAGCAAGGAAGCTTCACGACCTGAAATTAGTTTGTCTTTAATTAGGTTTCTTCCTGTAGTCTTTCGTAAGTCAACATAATCTTGGGTCGAAAAAATATTTTCATTCAAATTGTTGGCATTCGTAATCAAATTGAATTTGTTTTTACTTCCAAAATTAAAAAGATTTGACTGAAGTTTGTAACGCTCTTTTACTCCGCCTTCTGCTTCAAAACTTCCTTTAAACATCTCACGAAATGACTCTTTAAGCGAAACATTTAAAGCGGTTTGCCCCGAGTTTTCAAATCCTTTGATGCTCGACAAATCTTGATAATTTGTCAACAACTCAATTTTTTCAATCATTTCTGCTGTGATGTGCTCTGTGGCTAATTGATGATTGTCTCTAAAAAACTCGTCCCCATCGAGCAAAATATTATCAATTTTATTGCCGTTGTAGAGAATTTTGCCATGCTGATCAATTGACAGACCGGGAAGTTTATTGATGATGTCTTTTAGTTTCAATTCCGACCCAACCAATAATTTTTTAAGATTGTAAACGAGCGTGTCTTCTTTTTCAATGACATCCGGAGATTCTGATTCTAAAATCACTTCTTCAAGCGCTGTAACTCTTGTTTTTAGAATGATTTTTAATGGGTTAAAATTAGAAATTAGTTGTTCCTGTTTTTCAAAGGAAATGTGTGTGATTTTAATATTATAAGGGAAAGCTACATTTTCAATATTGAATAAAAACGCACCTTGATCATTTGTTTGCGTGTAGGAAATGAGTTGCTCTGTTTCATTATGGAGCAATTGGACATTGGCTAGATGAATCGGTGCGCTTGATTCATCAAAAACAATCCCTTTGAGTTCTTGTCCAAAAATGAAAAATGAAGAAAGGTAAATAAAGATGTAAAGAAATTTAAGCTTGAACACTCATTTTATATTGGTTAGTAGAAAAAAGAATTGTTGACTGCGTTATACGCCAAAAAATAAATTTGAACTACTTGTACTTCTTTTCTATGTATTCTTTTAATGTTTTATGGCTAAAAACCCTTCCCTTAAAAACAGGCGGTTTTAGGCTAAATGCTTCTTTCTTTATCTTAACATCAAAAGCAACGATTTCTAAGTAGTTGTGTTCTATTTTTAAAATCAAACCTGGCAAGCCTGAATAAATTGACGGTCCATCGGAAATGGGCAAATCTTCTGTAAACCAAGCGTACACATCCAAATTGTAATATTTTGTTACGGCTTTTCTGCATGAATAACCTAAAATTGTGGCTTTTTCATTCAAAATTTTCCATTTAAGTGCAGAAACACTGTCAATGATTTTAATCGGCTCGTCATAGTATTGTTCATCATAAGATTTGTTGTTTTTGAAATCTTTGTAATGAAAGGACTCTTTTGTTTTTAAATCTATACCCGCAGAACTAACTATAGAAACTATTGTATCGCCAACGGAATTGACCTCTTTAACTTCATTCACCTCATCTTCAATTTTAACGTTGAATGCTTCGTTTTGGTACAAGGAAGCATTTCCATCAGTTGTCAATTTATAAGAAAAAGTATGAGGCTTGTAAATTATTTGAACATTTTTAGGCATTGCTTTGAACTCGGTAGAATCCTGCACTTTGGCGTTTTCATAATATTTCACTTCAATAGTTTGCGCAAAACAATTGAAGCTTAGAAAAATAAAAAACAAATATATTTTATGTACCATGTTACTGAATTTAAATAAAACTAAAATCAATGCGCTTCCAACCAATTTTGTCCGATGCCGATTTAATGCTTACTATTGAAATCGAATTTCTAGGTTTTTAGACAAAACTATTACAATTGTTGTTAAATAAATTACAAAATGCTTAAAATGTGTTT
>JBEILV010000033.1:0-20574 GCA_040379105.1 Flavobacterium sp. | reverse complement strand
CCTAGACTTCGAAACCCCTGAAGCCATCCATGCTTCAATCTCTGAAAACATTTTTTCCTGTAATTCCATCACGTAATTTATTTTACGCAAAGCTCAATTGTAAAACGGGATTATGCAAGATGTGGTTAGTCGGGGGGATACCATTTGTGAAAAATCCGAATTTGATGTTTGTGAATCATCACTGGAACAGCTAAAAAAAAGAAATAAGCTAAAGAAGGAAAAAAACAATTTTCCTGATAATTTTAATTTTTTCATAATGAATTTGTACATAAATTAATAAAATTGTGATTTTGTTGCAACAATTCAAATTTCAAAAAAAAAAAAAATGGCACTTCAAAACATTGTGATTTGTTTAACTTTAATTTATGATTTCACGTTTTTTAAAAAAAAGTTTTTCAAATTTACGGTTAATTGTACAAACTATCAATTAAGAAATAATATTCATTTGATAAAATCCGTAATGTTTTTTGTTTTGATGTTGAATCTTAAAATTTATTTTTGACTTATTGTATAGTTCTACTTTCATTTGGGGTAATACATTCTAAATCAACAATTTATAGTCGTTAATTATTATAAAAAAAACTTCAATAAGTCAAAAAATTTTTGCAGTGGTTTAATGTTTAAATACCAGTTTTATAAATTCGAAATCACCTGGTCTTTTGGATATTTCACCCGATAACGGATGCGGTATTTTTTAGATTCGTTCGGTTCAAGCTTGATTTGCCAAGTCAAAATACCGGTTTCTTCATTCAATTTGCCTCCATCTTTATCCAAAATTTCAATCTCAATTTTCTCGTCGGTGCTCAATGGAATTTGGTCTTTCAACACCATCGAAATACGCTCTTTTTTGTTATTTCTAACCGTAATGTCAAAAGTGAACGTTTGCTCTTTGTTTGTCGATAAGAATTTAGTTCCAGATTTGTCCACCACTTTTTCACGCTTAATGGCAATTTTTTTATCTCTTCCCATGCTGAGTTGCAACGTGTCTTGTGTTTGATTTGCATTCAAATAGGTTTTTCCAATATACATTCCTTCAAAAATGATATTCGCTTCGCCAGGCAACAAATTATATTGTCCATAATCGCTGATTTCTGCCAATAGAAACGCTTCTTTTTCTAGTTTTGGCGCAGCGTAATATTGAAACTTAGCAGGCATTTTGATTTCTTTCATCGTCACGCTGTGTGGTTTTCCATTCGATAAAATATCATACGCCAAATCAATATCAAACGAAACGTGCAGTGTGTTTTCTTGCATCGTTGTGTATTGATTCACACTCGAGTCTTCGGCACTTTTCAATTTTTTATTCAATTCTTCATTCATATTATTCCGATAAGTAGGAATGGTATTCATCATGGCATTTCCGTTGGAAACAGGCTGATATATGTGCCCAAATCTTAAAAACCACGCGCTCAACAACGGTGCTTGATTGTTTTGATTCTGATTGCCATTCGATAAACTCAATTTGGCTTTTGTCCAATCAATGCCTGTATTTTGTTGAATTTGAGCTTTATACATCAAAGTCATCGGTGTTAAAACCGAAGTAGCGCGCAAATCATAAAACGGTACCCACGAAGCATTGTTTGTTAAGTATTTCAAATCTAAGTCAACCAAACCTGCTTTTTCATTCATCACTTGCAAAACCAATTTGCCTGTTGGTTCTTGAATTGGATTGATTTTGATGGGTTTGGGTTGCATTTTTTCTTGCAGTTGCGCAATTTTTTCTCTGATATTGAGGTCTTTGTTTTGAAAATCAAACAATTCTTTGTGCAAATCCAATCTTCGCATTTTATAGAAATCTAACAATTTGATTTGCTCGGTTACTTCGAATTTTTCTTTTTTGATAATGTTATTCTCACTTTCATCCAACGATTCGATGGTTTTTTGAATGGATTGCACTTGATAACCAACCAAAACAAGACTTCTATTGAGTTTTTGAATGCTGTCATTGTATTTTTTGAACATCGGATTTTCGGGTTCTTGCGGTTTTTCTGGAGCAAAACTATCGTGTGTAAATCGCACCGACATCACGCTCAAACTCGCTGGTGCTGTGATTTGAATGGAATTTTCATTGACATAGTTTGCCATGTTCGTCACCACAATTTCGCTGATCCCCGCAGGAAGTTGCAATTGCGCCTCGTGTGTCAATTCTGCACTATTTGAATAAACAGTCACGGCTTTAATTTTTGATTTTGTCATCAAGGGTTTTTGTGCCAAAACGATGCTTGGAAAACAAATCCAAAACATCAAATGAAATAAGTTTCTCATAATTTTCTTTGTTTTATGAGCCAAAAGTAACTTCTTGTTGCATTCGCCTTAAGCAAACTGTGTGAAGTCAGCTTTTCACTTGGTGAAATGAGTTTTTTAATCCAATTTTTATCGGTTATTTTACATCATCAATAAAAACCTCATGAATCGATTTTTATTCCTTTTGGGTTGTTTCATTTTTTTCACGGTTTTTGGTTTTGCACAACCGCCACAGCCTACCAATTCGTTGAAGCGAAAAGCCGAAGCGGTCAAAAAATCATTGGAAACCGAGGCGCCGTTGCAAATTGCCGCTCAGTATGAAGCTTTGGCTAAAGAACTGGCAATCAAAGGAAAAACAACCTTAGCTTTAGAAAATTATCAAAAAGCTTTGGCGATTTACGAAAAGGAAAAAAAATCCGATTTGAAAGCCAACGTTTTAAGACAAATGGCGCAATTGCAAGAAACGCAAAATGAAGAAGCGGCAGCCATCAAAAATTATCAATTGGCCAATCAGTTTTCAAATTCGTCAGCGGTGCAAAGTTTGAATACCAATGACATCAACCGATTGAAAAACAGCGAAAACCCAACGGTTCAAAAAGAAATGCTGGATTCTAACATTGAAATTCTTGAAAAATCTGCGGATAAGGAAGAAGAAATTGCGAATTTGTATGTGCAAAAAGTACTGATTGAAGCAAAAGCCAATCCATCGACTGCGAATTTGGAAGTTTTAGAACAAGCCAAAGAAAAAGTTAGTTCAAATCCTGTGCAAGCCGCCAAAGTCGCCATGGTTTTGGCAGCGTCTTACGAGAAAAACCAAGATTTGGAAAAGGCGATTGACTTGCAAAAAGAAGCCATCCAAAGCGCAAAAGCGAGTCAGAATCCAACTGAAATTTTGCGTCAATCCAATCAGTTGGGTGTTTTGTATGCCAAAAACAAACAACCTGAAAAAGCCGACAGTCTTTGGAAAAATGCCTACAACGATGCGATTCAAAACCAAAACACATTGGCCGCCAAAGACATTTTGAAAACTTGGACGTCCTTTTTAAATCAACAAAAAAGAACCGACGAAGCTTTGCAAAGGCAGCAACAGTTTTTGGACACACTCGATTTTTTGATAGAAAAAGACAGTTCTTTGATTGATTGGCAACAGTTTGAACTGACCGATGAAAAAATCAAGCAATTGGAAAAAGAACGCACGTTGAAAGATGCACTTTTAGACAAACAAACCACTTTTAATCAATATTTGATGGGTTTTGTGGTGGTTTTGGCAGGTTTTGTACTTTGGATTTTTTACACACTCATCAAAATCCGAAAGCAAAACAAACAAATCGCTTTGCAATCTTTGCGTCGTGAAATGAATCCGCATTTTATTTTCAATAGTTTGAACAGTTTGAATCAATTTATTGCGCAAAATAATGAATTGGAAGCCAACAAATATTTGACGCGCTATTCTACTTTGATGCGCGAAATCATGGAAACGTCCAATAAAGATTTTATCACTTTACAAGACGAAATTTCGTTGCTCAACAAATATTTGGCATTGGAACATTTGCGTTTTGCTGATATTTTTCAATATGAAATTACCACCGATGAGGCGCTTTCGCTAGATGAAATTTGGGTGCCCAACATGATTGTGCAACCGCATGTTGAAAATGCGATTTGGCACGGTTTGCGCTACAGAACGAGTCCAGGCTTGTTGAAAATCCATATTTCTGAACAACATCAAAAAATACAAATCGAAATAGACGACAACGGCATCGGGATCGAAAACAGTCAAGCTTTGAAAACCAAAAACCAACGAAAACATCCGTCGAGAGGTTTGAAAAATGTGGCTGAAAGAATTCAATTGCTCAACGATTTATACAACCAAAACATTGTTTTTGAAGTGAAAAGCAAACCCAATGCTTCGGGCACTGTTGTGATTATTACCTTTAATAAAACATCAAAAAATGAATTTTAGCAAAATAACCGCCGTGATTGTAGAAGATGAAAACGCAGCTAGAATTGCGTTGGCAAACTATTTGGGCAAATATTGTCCTCAAATTCAGTTGATTGGCGAAGCGAAAAACAGCAAAGAAGCCGTGACTGTTTTGCATGCATTGAAACCACAATTGGTTTTTTTAGATGTAGAAATGCCTTTCGGAAATGCGTTTGACGTCTTGGAACAATGTCAAGATTTGTATTTTGAAACCATTTTTGTGACGGCTTTTTCAGATTATTCCATCCAAGCCTTGAACCAAAGTGCGGCGTATTATTTGTTAAAACCAGTGAACATCGAAGAATTGATTTTGGCAGTTTCCAAAGTGCAAGAAGTGATTTTGAAGCAAGAAATTTTCAATCGAAATCAAATCCTTTTGGCCAATCATTTGGAGAAAAAACCGGAAAAACAGCAAGTCACTTTGCCTACACTTGAAGGTTTTGAAGTGGTAAAAATGGAAGAAATTGTCCGTTTGCGTGGCAATGGCAATTTTACGGACGTATATTTAACCAACGGAACCAAAAAAATGGTTTGTCGGTTTTTAAAGCATTTTGCTGAAATGTTGCCACCACATTTTGTGCGTGTCCATAAATCAAACATCATCAACATACATTTTGTGAAAACCTATCATAAAGGCAACGGCGGTTTTGTAACGCTTTCCGATGGTTCGGAAGTAGAAATTTCTGCGAGTTACAAAACAGATTTTTTGGTGGCGTTGAGGTGAGATTTTTGTTTTTATTTAATGAAAATGAGACTATTAGAAAAATATAGGTTAAGTTTGCAATGGACAAATTCAAAGCTCTAAAAATATTTTAATCAATTGAAAATGAATACAAAAGTTAACTTCCGTACCCAAATTTTATTTTTGATTTTGATGTTCTTGGTTCAATCCAAAATACAGGCACAAAACCCCTTGCTGCTCGACACCAATTGGTATGCTGCCGAAGTGCATCTTGATGGTACTACTTATCTTCGACCCGAACCAAACTATGAATCTCTTATTTATTTTCAGCATGATTGGATTCAAAATCAATATGATCTGAATGGCTCTAATCCTTTTTGCTCTTCTTTTTGGGGCATGTCCAACGTTGTTTTTGATGATGAACAATCTCAATTTGCTTTTGAAGGAGAAATGGTATATTTCGGACTTGAAAGTTGTACAGAATTTCCTAATCTAAATTTATTTAAGGGTGTTCACACTTCAATTTATAACAACAATCCTGCTTTTCCAACATCTCCATTTACTTATGAAGTTACAGAAAATGAACAAGGCATTGGCTATCAATTAATTATTACCAATGCGCAAGGAGATTGGGCACGATATGACAATGTGTTGCTTTCTGCGGAAGTGCCTTCAACGAATCATTTTTCTATCTACCCAAATCCGACAAAGGACTTTATACATATCAAATCTGCCCAAAACAACGAAATCAATCGCGTTCAAATATTTGATTGGCAAGGCAAAAAAGTACATGAAAACAGACTTGACGGGAATGAATTTGTTGTAGATTTAAAACACCTCGAAAATGGCCTCTATCTCATTGTTTTAGAAAACCAAAATGGAATGGTGGAAACGCGTAAGTTCATCAAAAATTAGAAAAGTGGTTAATTCTTTTTTTTGAAGTGCTCTATTAATTTATTACTTTTTTTATACCACTTTTAAGTGTTGTTACACAAAAATGTAATACTAAAGATGGTTTTTAATTGCCTAATTTTAAATAAGTTAATACTTAGGCAGTAGGTACATCTGCAAATTGTTCAACGGTTTTAATTTCTATAAAAACCTACTTGTTTGTGAACTTGTAAGGCACATCCAAGAACAATCTTTGATGGCTCATTTTCCACTATATAATCCACATTAAATTGATCTCACTTGACTTTTATTTCTTATTGGTTTTCGACGATATGCTTGTCAGTTGTGTTTTTTGTGTTTTACTTTGTGTTTTTTATGATTTACTTTGTGTTTTTTGTGATTTACTTTGTGTTTTTTGTGATTTACTTTGTGTTTTTTGTGTCATAGCTATTCCACAAAGTTTCACAATCCCGATAATTATCGGGATCACACAAAGTTTCACAATCCCGATAATTATCTGGATCACAAAAAGTTATAAGAAGAAAATAGCACCTCAAAAAAGGAATTAAACCTTACTTTTAAAATAATTAAAAACACGTCGCATGAAATGTCAACTTCCCCTATTTTCGGTTTTTTTTTTAGGTATAGTTTTTTGGAGCTGTTCCGATGAAAAATTAATGTTCGAAACCAAATCGTTCAAACAAGTGTCTGATTTGCCTTGCGAAGGCACTTGCACAAACATTAACATAGAAATAGAGGAAGCCGTAGGCAATTTTGTGGCAGACAGTATCAATTTTGCGGTGTTTGAAAGCGTAAAAAACATTGTTTATTTTGGCGAAATGCCTTTAGATGCTTCAGAATATGAGGATTTGACAAATTCGTTCGTGAAGGCTTTCGACGATTTTAAAACCGAATTTCCAGATGATTCGATGATGCCGTGGGAAGCCAATGTGAAAGTGAATCTACATTATCAATCAGCGCAATTGATTCAGTTAATGATTGATTATGATGCTTTTACAGGCGGTGCGCATGGAATGTTTGCAAAACAAGTGTTGAGTTTTAATCCTTTGACAGGACAACAACTCAAGACGGAAGATTTTTTTAAAGATATTGAAGCTTTGAAAAAAATGGCTGCCCAAAAATTCAGAAGCGAAATGAAAATTCCAGAAAATCAAACCTTGATGGAAGCAGGCTATTTCTTTCAAGACACAGATTTTGTGTTGCCTGAAAATATATTTTATGCTAAAAACGGCTTGACTTTTCACTATAATGTTTACGAAATTGCATCTTATGCACAAGGGGCTATTTCTTTAGATTTTGATTGGAAAGAGGTTGCAGCTTTTATAAAAATAAAGTAAATAAATAACTAGTTTTCAATGGGTTTTGATTTGGTGCGCGTCACTAAAAACACGCCCACAAAAATCAGTGTGGCGGCTACAATTTTAACCAAGTTCAATGTGTCTTTTTGTAGTCCGATGGCGAAAATGGTGGCAAAAAATGGTTGAAAATAGATAAACACAGCCACAGTGGTCGGCTTTAATTCTCGCATCGAAACCAGATTGAGCAAATAGGTTAGGAATGTGGAAAAGAAGACCACAAATCCGATTTTTAGATAAATAGACATGGGCATGGCTGACCAAACAACAGCCTCAATTTCTTGCCATCCAAACGGCAAAACCATCAAAAACCCAAACGAATAAATCCATTTTACAAACGTGAAAGCATTGTATTTGTCCATTAGTTTTTTAACGATGATGAGATAAAATCCGTAAGAAACAGCATTGACAAAAACCAGAAAATTACCCAGGGAAGCATTGGGAGCATTGCCAATAGATTTGCCGTATAGAATCAAAATCAAGGTACCAAAAGCGCCTAGAAAAATGCCAATGATTTTTTTGATTTCGAGTTTCTCTTTAATAATTACAGCGGATAAAACCAAAACAATGATAGGGGTAGTAACCATGATTACTGCTGCACTGATGGGAGTTGTGAAACTCAAACCTTTGAAAAAAGTGAGCATATTGAGTGCAACACCAAAAAACGCAGCAGCCACAATGCGCGGAAAATCAGCTTTAGCAATCGTTTCTTTGGGTCCAGCGAATGAAACCATCCAAAACAAAAGCATCGAAAAAAAGACTCGTAAGACAATGAATCCGTAAGCATCGACAAACGCCGGCATCACGTCTTTGGCGATTGTGAATGTGATGCCATAAATAACGGAAACGAATGTTGCCGCCAGTAAAGCCCAATTTCTTTTACTCATTTTTTAGATAGGCAATGGCTTTTTCCACTTCTTTTGGACTGTTTCCAATAAAAATTTGTTGATCAAAAATCATCACTGGGTGGTTCAAAAATGTGTAATGTTCTAAAATATATCGCTTGTAATCGTCTTCATGCAGTGTTTTGTCTTTCAAACCAAGCTCTTTGTAAAGTTGGGCTCTTTTGCTGAACAGCTTTTCATAAGAACCCGACAGTTCAAACATTTCTTCAAGGGAAGCTATCGAGATTGGATTTGCTTTGATGTCTTGAAAAATAATATCTTCCGTCGAGGGTAAGGATTTGATGATTCTTTTGCAAGTATCGCAGGTTTTGAGGTAATAGATCTTTTTCATTTGAATTTTATGAAATGCAAAATTACGGTTATTTCTTTTTTTTTGAAGTGCTATATTAATTTATCACTCTTTTTATACCATTTTTTAGTGTTGTTACATAAAAATTTGATACAAATACAAGTTTATAATTATCTAATTTTAAATAAGTTAATACTTGATCGGTAGGTACTTCCGTAAACTGTTCAACGGTTTTATTTTCTATAACAACCTACTTGTTTGTGAACTTCTATGGCATACTTGCAAGAATCATCTTTGATAGCTCGTTTTCTACTGTTTAATCCAAATTTAATTTATCTCACTTAACTTTTATTTCTTATTGGTGTTCGACGAGATGCTTCACAGTTGTGTTTTTTGTGATTCACTTTGTGCTTTTTGTGTTTTACTTTGTGTGTTTTGTGTCATAGCTATTCCACAAAGTTCCACAAAGCATTCACACAAAGTTCCACAATCCCGATAATTATCGGGATCACACAAAGTTTCACAATCCCAATAATAATCTGGATAACAGAAAGTTACAAGAAGAAAATAGCTCCTCAAAAAAAGAGTTAACCAAAGCAACTGCTTTTGCCTTGGATTCTTTACATGGTTTTTTAAAGTTCTTGAAATAGATCATTTTAAAAGAAATAAAGTATTTTTGAACTGCGATTTATATCAAAAAAATATTTCCTTTTCAACTTTTTAAAACAACCTCATGACAGCAACTTTATCAATTACACAAAACACTAGAAAAATATTTTATAATTTTCTGAACAGCTATTCTTTAGATCAATTGCGCACGATTCCGAATGGATTTTCTAATCATTTGATTTGGAACATCAATCATTGCATCGTGACGCAACAATTGTTGGTGTACAAACTTTCAGAATTGCCACTTTTGGTGTCGGAAGATTGGGTTGAAAAATATCGAAAAGGTTCAAAACCTACCGATGTTTTGGATGAAAACGAAATTATTTATGCTAAAGAATTGCTTTTTTCGACGATTCAAAAAACGGAAGAAGATTTAAAAGCGGGAGTTTTTAGAAGTTTCAATACTTATCCAACCAGCACAGGTTTTGTCATCAATTCTTTAGAAGAAGCGATGCAGTTCAATAATTTTCACGAAGGGATTCATTTAGGAATCATGATGCAAATCAAGAAGTTTTTGTAAGCGGGTTGATTTACCTTCGAATCTTGTAACTTTTTAACCAAAACCGACACCTATTGATTCTGAAAAGCGATGGTTTTCGTAACCACATATCTGCGTTAGGGGTTGAAGTGGAAATCCTTTTTTGATTCCGATGCGCATCGGAATCAAAATAGATTGGGAACGGAACACCCGACCCACCTTTTTCTGGTGGGGAACGCCCAAAAACTGAAAATTGCTTTTTCAAAATAAATTTATCCTTGTAAAAAGAACAAAATGCTGCTTTATTTTAGGTTACTTTCCGAGAGTTTTAGATTTGCTATGAATGCATTGAGCACCAATAAATTGAGAACATTGTTGTCGCTTTTAGGTGTAACGATTGGTATTTTTTCAATCATTGCGGTGCTTTCGGCGGTCGATTCTTTAGATCAAAAAGTGAAGAAAGATTTGAGCACTTTGGATAAAAATACAATTTATTTACTTCGATTTTCATTTGGGCCTAGCGAAGTCCCGTCTTGGAAAAGCGAACAATTTCCTGATGTGACTTATGAAGAATATGAATATTTGAGAAGAAGCTTGAACGATGTGGACAAAATGGCGTTCAATATGTTCACGAGAAACGAAAATTTGAAGTATGAAGACCGAAGTGTGAGTGCTGTGAGCGTGACACCTTCGACCAACGAATTTGAATATATTGATGGAATTACGGTGGGTTACGGCAGGTTTTATAATGAATCCGAATCTAATTCGGGTGCGATGGTGATTGTGCTTGGTTTTGAAGTGGCAAAATCACTTTTTGATACTCCAGAACGGGCTTTAGGAAAAAAAGTGAGATTATACGGTCAGCGATTTAATGTGATTGGAGTTACAGAAAAACAAGGATTTTCAACTTTTAACGAAAGTAGAGACGATGCCGTTTTTGTTCCAGCTAATTTTGTTCGACGATTGTATGGCGATAATAGCAGTATGGTGACGCCTGCCATTTTGATTAAGCCAGAAAAAGGTGCTGATATTGATGCGCTCAAAGGCGAAATTGCGCAGAAATTAAGAAATTATAGAGGCGTAAAACCTGGCGACATTGATAATTTTTTCATCAATATTTTGTCGGGATTTACAGATTTTATAGATTCTATTTTTGGACAATTAAAATTAGTAGGTTGGATAATTAGTGGTTTTTCTTTGCTCGTTGGTGGTTTTGGAATTGCGAATATTATGTTTGTTTCTGTAAAAGAACGCACAAATTTGATTGGAATTCAGAAATCTTTGGGTGCAAAAAATAGATTTATTTTGTTTCAATTTCTTTTTGAAGCCATTATTCTTTCTGTCATTGGTGGGCTTTTTGGCTTACTTTTCGTTTGGCTTATTGCGATGATCATGTCGAATGTGCTTGATTTTGAGTTTATTCTCGGCATGAATAATATTATTTTAGGCACAAGTTTAGCGGGAGGCATCGGACTTTTGTCAGGATTGATTCCAGCCTATTTCGCCTCTAAACTAGATCCTGTGGAAGCCATTCGCTCGGGAATTTAGCGTTAAATTTCGTTTGAGGGCGGTTGTTTGTTTTTGGCATATCGCAAAATTGTATTTTTGCATGCATAAAAAAACAACAATATGTTAGAAGAAAAAAATCCGCAACGCACTTCACTAGATCAATTAGGCGAATTTGGGCTGATTGAACATTTGACACACAACGTCAAAATTTCGCAACCTTCCACTTTGAAAGGCATTGGCGACGACGCGGCGGTTTTAGATTTTAAAGATTCCAAAGTTTTAGTTTCGACAGATTTATTGATTGAAGGTGTTCATTTTGATTTGAGTTATGTGCCATTGAAGCATTTGGGCTACAAATCCATCGTTGTGAATCTTTCTGATATTTGCGCTATGAACGCAAAACCCACGCAAGTAACGGTTTCTATTGCAGTTTCTAATCGATTTCCGTTGGAAGCCCTCGAAGAATTGTATGACGGAATGAAACTCGCCTGCGAACTTTACAACGTAGATTTGATTGGTGGCGATACGACTTCTTCTCAAAAGGGATTGATCATTTCTGTGACGGCTTTGGGTGTTGCAGCGGAAGAAGAGATTGCTTACAGGAATGGTGCAAAACAGCAAGATTTGTTGGTCGTAACCGGCGATTTGGGTGCGGCATACATGGGTTTGCAGATTTTAGAACGAGAAAAAGAGGTTTTTAAAGTGAATCCCAATAATCAGCCAGATTTAGAAAATTATACTTATTTAATCGAACGACAGTTAAAACCCGAAGCCCGACATGATGTGCGTGAACTTTTGAAAAAATTGGAAGTGAAACCATCGTCAATGATTGATATTTCTGATGGTTTGTCGTCGGAAATCTTACATATTTGCAAGCAGTCGAATGTAGGTTGCAATCTTTATGAAGATAAACTTCCGCTCGACCCGCAGTTGATTGCCACTTGTGAAGAGTTTAAACTCGATAGCACAACGATTGCCATCAATGGTGGCGAAGATTATGAATTGCTTTTTACAATAGCTCTGGAAGATTTTCCAAAAATCAAAGGAAATCCAAATTTTACTGTCATTGGGCATATCACGCAACCCTCGGAAGGCGTGCACTTAATTACAAGAGCGAACGAGAAGATTCCGCTGAAAGCGCGAGGCTGGAATGCACTGAACAAATAATAGTTTCCTTTTAAACAAACAAAAAAGTTGCCTTTTGGGGGCAACTTTTTTGTTTTATAGACTGTTATGTCCTAAAATAGCGATGTTGCTGATAAAAAGGCTATTATTTTTGATGTGATGATTGATATTTGAGAAAATAGAACTTTGAGATGATTAAACAGAAATGGTGTTATTTGTTTTTCTTTGGATTTTGTCTTGTGTCAAAAACTCGGTTTATATAAATTTTAGTAGTCCCTTCGCGGTAAGTAATTTTACAATTTTTATAAATCAGTTTTCTGTATTCATGTTTTAATTCTAAAAAAGCCTCATCAATAGAGCCAATTTCTTAAAATTCAAAAGTTGGGTTTTCTAAAATTTCCGTATGCTTCCTAATTTTCAAAGCAATATCAATTGCTTTTTTTAAAACCATATAATTGAATATCAAATCGTGTGATTTTTTCTAAATCTTTAACCGATCTTGATGTCCAAAAAACGGGCTTTATTTTTCTTTCCAACTCTTAACAATTTTTTCAACTTCATCTTGGCTATGAATGTTGCCTTTTTTTATGTCAATTTCTGATGCTTCAATCCTTTTATTTTGTTCCCATTTTAATAATTGTTCTTTTGCAAGCGTGTGAAATTTAGCAACAAAACCAGCATCGCTACTCTCAATTAATTGATGTAATTCGTTTTTTAATTCTAAAGTATTCATAATAAACAGCTGTTGAATTTTATACGCAATACAGTATTTTATAACGCAAAGACATAACTTATTCAAAAACAAAAAACTAAAGTTTCAAATGCATCAAAACAAATCAGAGTGAGTTCCTGTTCTAGTTAATGAAATAAGTTTAATTTCATCATCTTGCTGCCAAATTAAAAGCCAATCAGGTTGAATATGGCACTCCCAAAAACCTTTGAAATTTCCTTTTAACACATGAGGTTTGTAATTTGCAGGCAAAGTTCCTGTTTTTTCTAATTGCAAAATTACGCTTTCAATTAAATCTATGTTTAAACCTCTTTTAATGCAAAGTTTAAAATCTTTTTTAAATTTATTTGTAGCAACTACAGTAAACATCACGATTTCAAAATTGAAAGTAATTCTTTAGCATTTTTAGCTCTAATAACTTTTCCATTTTTTGCATCTTCTATGGCTTTTAATGTTTCAAAATTTGGAGTGGTTACAATTTCAACATCATTTTTGTTTTTACTTAGTAAATCTATCATAGCTGTTAAAATTTTACCTGCTTTCGATTTTTCATTTATTTTTAAAGTTATCGTTGTCATAATTTTAACTTTTTTTAAAAACAAAGATATTGATTTTTTAAAACAATTCAAACGAAAAACCAAACGCAAAAAAAACGCTAAAAACTGGATAGTTAAGCTGCTCTTAAACCATTTACCAACCGTTACATGGTTTTTTTATTTATCCTCATAATGTCCCGTCGCTGAAATAATATAAACAGTGACCACATCTTAAACCACTTCATAAATTATGCGGTCTTTATGGTTAATTCTTCTCGACCAAAGGCCTTGTAAATTATATTTTAATTGCTCTGGTTTTCCAATCCCAATGTATGGGTGTTCTTTTAATTCGTTGAAGATTTCATCAATTTTATTCATAACTGATTTGTTACCAGCTTTTCTATGTTTTTGAAAATCTTTTTTGGCTTTTTCGGTAATTTCTATTCTATACTTTCCCAAATAGAATCTGTTTCAATTGCTATCGTTTTTCCTTCTTTAATTTCCTTTCTAGCTTCGTTTATTTTTTTTACAAATTCCTTGTTATAAGGACTTTTAGGCTCTTCAACTATTTGAACTGCTTCTTGGTCTTCATAAAAAGCTTTTAGAAAAGCTAATAAAGCTTTACCTTTTTTGATTTTTTCGTTGATTTCTAAAGTGATAGTAGTCATTTTTCAAGGGATTTAAAACACAAATATAAAAAAACAAGCATAAAAAGGCAGAAGAAAAACATCTTAAAATAACAGCATGGTTTTTTAAAACTACTAAACTCATTTTCTAAAAATCAGATCGAGTTACTTTTTTAACCGAACTTTTAAATGAATGTTTTCAGCTTGTAACTTTGCTTTTTCTTTCGCTAACTTGTCTAAAGATTGAAGCGTGACATCTCAAATATTTTTGGGTAATTGAAATAATTATATATCAGATTGCTTTTTTAGATTTTGCATGGCTTCTTTCAATGCGTTGTTTTCTTTTTCGAGTTTATGCTTAGAATGAACAATATGAGTAAAAACTTCTAATTGTATAGAAACCATGTCCTTTTGCTCATTTCCATTTACTTTCTGCAAGCGTGGCAATGCTTTTTTCAAAACATCAATTGGGGTTTCAAAAATTTCAGACAGTCGTTTCCAATCATTTTCATTGATAGGCGAAATACCTCTTTCTTTTTTTGAGTAGGTGGTTTGCTCCATGGTCATTTTTTCTGCCATTTGATTTTGAGTGAAACCTTTGCTTACGCGAATTTCTTTAAGATTCATAGGCGTATATTTAGTTAAATGAGCTCTATATTTTAACAATTCAACGGCATAAAATTAAGTAATCCATTCAAATTAAAAAATATGCGCATAAAAAAATCCAAGGATATTTTTGTTTTGACAATTTTTTAACATCTAAGTTTTACTACTTTTGGATTGTGAAAAAGGTAGAACTATTATTGTTTTATCAATAAGTTTACCCGTCAGAAGATAAGAATAAAAATAAAATATAAGACTTTGAAGCCTTTAATAGTCAAATTTTTAAAATCTACTAGAAATCAAATTCATATCAATGAGTTTGAAAATTTGTATTCTTCCCATCCGAACTATCCAAGTCTTTTGTCCGTTACGGATAGTCTAACGCAATTAGGGGTTGAAAACATGGCGGCAAAAGTGCCTTTCAGACATTTTGATCAATTACCTGCAACTTTCTTTGCTGAACTTGAATTTAAAAACAAAGATTTTTATTTAGTTGAAAAGAGAGACAACAATGTGTCGATAGAGGATGAGAAAGAAAATTTTAAGCTTATCTCAAAAGAAGATCTTGAAAAACATTGGACAGGTCTTATCTTAGCAATTGACGAGGCAAAAAGCAATGAACAAAAACTGAATTTTATAAGAAAAGGCGATAAGGTTGTCTTTCTAATGTCGTTTTTAGTCCTATTTTCATATTCTACTAGTAATTTAAGCTTCATTGAAACATTATATTTAATTTTTGTTGCAGTGGGTTTGGTGTTAAGTTTAAAAATTTGCGAAAATTATTTTCAAATAAATAATGAAATAGAGTCAAAATTATGTTCGTTGAATCAAAATTTCTCTTGCAAAAATATTATCAACACTAAAAGCTATTCGTTTTCCAAATATATCGAGTTTGTAGATATGCCGATATTATTTTATAGCGTTGCTTTTTTAAGTCAAATACTAGGAATTCAATCGATGTTTTATTTCGGGGTAGTTAGTTTAATTTCAGTTCCAATTTTGATTTATTCCATTTATTTGCAAGGCTTTGTCTTAAAAAAATGGTGTGTTTTATGTCTTTCAATTGCATTAACAAATTTATTAATAGCCTTTATTTTCATTCTTAATTTCAACGATTTTGCGTTCTCAAAAACCATTCTATTCCAAATTTTTGTATTGAGTATCACTGTTGCTCTTGTTTGGTTTTCGATAAAAAAACAAATTTTAAACGCAAATGAAAAAGAAACTGAATTAAACGGATTGTTGCGTTTTAAGAGGAATGAGGAAGTGTTTGAGAGTTTAAGTAAAGATTTGAATGAGGTAGATTTATTCAAATCGTTAACCAAAATTAAATTGGGTAATCCTAATACAAAAAACACAATCACGCTTTTTTTGAGTCCAAGTTGCCCGCATTGTCACACTGCATACCAAGAAGCTTTAGATTTAATTAAAAAAAATCCTGAACAAGTCAATGTAGAAATAGGTTATAATATCAACATCAATAACCTTGATAATCCCTATCTAGATGTTGCAAAAACCATTTTTAGCTTATACAACGCCCAAAAGGATTTCAAACAAGCTTTAGATGATTGGCATTTGAAAAACATGAAACTAGACCATTGGCTTTCAAAATGGAAAGAAAAGCAAGAGTTTATGGTTGAAAATAATCAACTAGAAACACAACTACAATGGTGCATGAAGAACGATTTGAACTTTGCCCCGGTGAAGATATTTAATCAAAGAATGATGCACCGAAATTATCAGATTAATGAACTGTTTTACTTTTTCGAATCGTAAAGTAAAACGCAAAATATTGTTGCAACGATCCTCGGAATCTCAAACGAGGCTAAATGATTGAGAAATTATTAAAAATTAAATTTTAAAAACTATGTTTAAAGAAATTTTAAACTCGGAAGGCGTTGAGCAACTTTCACGCCAACAAATGAAAGGTGTTGATGGGGGTAAGTCCCTAGATTCGGGCTTGGATACTAGATGTAGAGTTTTGTTAGGAAATGGTCAGGGTGGCATAATAAATTTTACCGGCGCAACAACTCCTGCACAAGTTTCTGCTGCTGCAAATGCATGGTGCGTTAATGCAGTAATTAATAGTGGGGCAGGTAGCTGCCGTTACGATTGTTATCATGACGGACAAGGCTAAGCTTTTTGCTAGCAACCTCATAAAGAGGTTGCTAGTTTTTGCGTTTTCTCTATTCTGCCTATTTGGGTGTAAAAGTGAAAACAAATCAATTGTGGATCATGATGATAAAATTGAAAGTAATGACTCACTCGATAGCCAATACACTTTGAAGGTTCATGTAAAATTACTCCCAAAAGTTGCTATTTTACTTAATTATGTAAATGATTTTTACGAAACCGAATCCCCACTATTTGAAAATAATACAGACTCAATCTTTACAGTTGTTAAAGAAATCAAATTACGAAAACCGACTGTTTTCAGTTATTTGGGATTGGTATATGAAGGTGGCGAGTTAATATCTCATGAACATTATTTTTTAATTGATCAAAGCACGGGTAACCTATATGTTGAATATCAAAAAAACGGGGATATAAAATTTAACAACATTCAAAATAGCATTGTGATGATTGATGAAATGGTAGAAGATTATAAAGTTTTGGTGTTCAAAAGCAAAACAAGTTTAAAAAAGCTTGATGAAATCAATGAGTTATTTGAAAAATGGAATGCTAAATACAAAAAGCTAGAACAGTACTCAATTCTGACAGAAATAAACAAGTATGAATATCTAAAATCAATTTCACTATTGAATATTAGCCAAGATCTATCCTTGTTCAAAAAAGTAACATTTGATACTAATTCAAACCTACATCAGGCAAGAAGTTTTTATCTAAATTACATTGAGGCTACAAAAGACTCTTACGATTCGACTTTAAAAGACAATCCACTTTACAACAAGATTGTATTTAATTATTTGAAAGAAAATAAATACGACGAAAATAGGACTTTGAAAAAAGGGTTCATGCATTCTAGTTTTTATAAACAAAATAAAACCATGATTGATTCTAATTTGAAAGTATCATCGGATATTTCAAATAGAATATTGAACTTTGAAATGTTAACAATAGAAAACGAACCAATTTTGCTAAAAGATTTTATCAGCGAAAGCAAAAAAGAATTTTATTTATTGGATTTTTGGGCAACTTGGTGTTCGCCCTGCGTTCAAGAAATTACAATCATCAAAAGAAAAAATATTCCGTTGGATAAGATTGGTGTGATTAGTTTAAGTGTGGATAAAATAAAATCATTTTCAAAATGGGTAAAAAAAAGTAACCAATTAGCGTTAGAAAATAGCTTTCAATTGGTGGAAAGTGACAAGAATTTTAAGCTTATTAAAGATTTGGAAATTAATGAAATTCCAAGATTTATATTGATAAACAAAACAGGGGAAATAATACAAATTAATTTCAAAAAACCGTCTGATAAGGATTTTGAACAACTTCTTTTTCATCTCACTAGAAATGAATAATTTGTTTTTTTATCTCAAAATTGAGAATATAAATATGCTATCGGAAAAAATCACGTTCTCAAACGAGGCTAAATGCTTGGGAAATTAATAAAAATTAAATTTTAAAAACTATGTTTAAAGAAATTTTAAACTCGGAAGGCGTTGAGCAACTTTCACGCCAACAAATGAAAAGTGTTGATGGTGGTGGTTATTTAACTGGTCATCAATGCCAAGGAATTGAGTACAGAGAATATGTTAACGGACAGCCTGTTGCGTCTACAGCTTATTTCAGTTGTACTTATCGATACCAACGTACTTTTTTGGGTTTTGATGTTGGCGGAACACAAGACAGAGGTCATGTTGGAGAATGTCCAGCAGGCGTTTATTGTTAATTTAATTCAGGAAGAATATATTTTATTCTTCCTGTTTGCCTTTTATATTATGAAATATTTCTTTTTAGCATACATATCTTCAATAAGTTTGTCTTTTGGACAAACCATCACTTTTCTTGATTCTTTAACCCGAAAACCAATACCGGATTTAGGGGTTAAAATTAACACTGAATTTGGTTTTTTCACTGATTTAGATGGAACTTATAAAGTCAAAGTTCAGTCGGATTCAATTAAAACTTACCACATCAATTACGCAACCATTCAATTTAAAACACCAACTAAGGATACACTAATTTTACTAAAAGAATCTAACTATGCATTGCAAGAAGTTATCAATGTTTCAAAAAAAAAGAAATTTACACGAAAATTGAAATATCATAATGATGTTTCAAAATATTATTTCACACATCATTCTGAAATTATTTTTATTAAAATTTTGCCCGAAAGCGAAAGGTGTTATTTAAAGAAAATAGTTTTGCCTATTCTTTTTGATGACAAGCGAAATTATAACGGATTTAAAACAAAAGCTATTGTTTTTTGTGCGGAAACAATTGAACAAGGTTTTGAAAATATGATGATTCAAGAGGATAAAACCCATTTTTTTGATACAAATGACAAAAAGTCTAACGCTATCGATTTTGAAAACACTTTAATTCCAAAGGAAGGGATTTATGTTGGGATTCTTTTTCTAGGCGAAGTCGATTTAGACGAAAAATTGATAGATAAAGACTATTTTCAAACTTTTTTCATCAATGGAGAACAAATAAAAACAATTAAACCTATTTTCCCTACAATTCAATTATCAGATTTTGGAAATGATATTTTTCAAAAATTTATTTTCTCTGAAACCAATACCATTCACTCAATTAAAGAAGGAAAAAAAATCCATATTGGTTATGAGCAAATTTGTTATTAAAGTGTTTCTATTTATTCCTTTTTTGATATTCTCTCAAAATCAAAAGATAAAAATCTTAAACATTTGTGATGCCGTAACCAAATCCAATATCGAAAACGTATATATCATAAATGAAAATCAAGTATTTTTGCTCGAAAACGGTAAAATAGAAGTTAATAATTTAGATTTTTCTAATAACAATAAGTGTTTTAAAGTCAGCCATGTTTCATACATTTTGAGTGAAATTTGCGAAGCAAAAGATACTGTTTTTTTAACTTATAATATTACAGAAATTAACGAAGTGGTGCTTTTTGGAGATAGCAAAAACAACAAAAATCTAAAAAGAATAAAACCTAAACCAAACATTAGTAATCTTCATCCTCAAAACTACGGAAAACTTGGTTATAGTCTTCAAGGTTTAAAAGCAATAAAAATACCTGTTCCAAAAAATCAGTGGATTAAAAACATTAAAATTTTCACAAACAATGTAGCAGTAAGAAACCTTAAAAATACTCGTGGTATTGAACAAAAATTTACTGAAAACGCCCCCTTTTTATACAATATTTTAGCTTTCAATGATTCAATTGGCGTGCCTGGGAAAGCGTATTATTTTGATTCATTTTATATATGTAAAAAAGAAATTGGTGCGCCTTACATACTAATAAATATTAATCAATCATTTGATAATGAAATTGCTCTAGTTTTTAAACCGTTACAAGACGAAGATTATGAAAAAATGAACTTGTTTTCAGCTCCATTCATAGAAACTATTGGCGTTGGGAACAAGACAGACTTCACTCCTTTTACATTTGATAATCAAAAAGAATTATGGATTAAAGATGCGTTTTTACAAAATAGACAGCAAACCTATAAGATTGAAATTGAATATTTTTCTGAATAATAAATGACTTTCCCCCACTACCCCCAACCCGATTCCAAAGATTGCGGGCCTACTTGCCTCAAAATCATTGCTAAGCATTATGGCAAAACGCTTAGCATTCAAACCCTGCGTGAGTTGTCTGAAACCACCCGTGAGGGCAGCAATCTGCTCACGCTCAGCGAAGCCGCAGAGCACATTGGTTTTAGAACTTTGGGCGTTAAACTATCGTTAGAAAAGCTTCTCGAAGCGCCACTGCCTTGCGTGTTGCATTGGAATAAGAATCATTATGTGGTGTTGTATAAAGT